>WAJY01000001.1 GCA_015523645.1 Geoglobus sp.
GCTCATCTGCAGAAACATATTTGCCCTTTCTGGTGCTCATGGAACCTTCAGGAAGTGATACAACTTCAAAGAATACGACCTCAGGTTGTTTAAGATTCAGAAGTTTCAGGATCTCCGAGAGCTGGTTCGCAACAAGCTTGTGATCCGCTCCAAGAACATTTATGAATCTCTCAAAGTTCTCATTTTTCCATAAATGGTATGCCAGATCCCTGGTTATGTATAGTGTCGTTCCGTTCTCCCTTCTCAGAATAACATCCTTTTCATATCCGAGTTTTTCAAGATTTACCTTGTAGACCTCGTTTTTCTCAAGCAATCCCTTTTTTTCCAGCATCTCAAATATTCTGGAAACGTATCCGTTTCTGATAAACTCAGACTCCCAAATAAACTCATCATGCCGAATGTTAAGCTTCTCCAAGGTCTCTTTTATCCCCTCTACAACCATACCGATTATTTTTCTGAAAGCTTCTAGGGCTCTCTCATCTCCAAGCTCGTAATCAATCATCAGATTCTCAATCTCTTCTTCAATCTCACTGTTCCTTTCAGCCTCCTCGTTTATCCTTACATAAGCCTTTGCAACCGCATGATCAGCCTTTACATCTTCAACTCCAAACTTCAGAACGCCCAAAACAGCCATGGCAGACTGTCTGCCCATGTCATTTACATAATATTGTGTTTTTACATCAATTCCGGCTTTTTTGAGTATTCTAGAGAGAGTATCCCCAGTTATAGCGTTTCTGAGATGTCCGATGTGCAGCGGACCGTCTGGATTTGCTGATGTGTGTTCAATAAGAACACCTCCCTTTAGTTTCAGGCTACCGTAGTTGTAATCTTCGTCAAGTATTGTATTAACGGTGTCTTCAAAAAACTCGGGAGATGCGTAAAAATTTATGTAACCATTAACAACCTCTATTCTCCCTATGTAATCCCCATAAATTTCAAAAGATTCAACAAGTTCCTCGGCAACATCCTGTGGCTTTCTTCTCTTTTCCTTTGCCAGTTTAAATGCCAGTGTAGAGGTCAGATCTGCATGCTCACTTTCCTTTAAAAATCTCTCATCTATGTTTGTAGCTCTCTTTACCTCCTCCAAAAAAGCTCTGAACATCACCATCCCTCAGCCCTGAATCTCAGAAGTGCACCGATTCCGCCGAAAGCATTTTTCAGCATCGCTCCCTCCTCTGAGTCCGATGAGATGAATTCAACCTTTGTCCCGGCATTCTCTGCAATTTCAGCAAGCTCTAGTATGACATCCTTCCTCTCAACCTCTTCCATCTTTACCTCATCCTTCTCGCAAATAACCTCTGGGATTGAGTTTTCCTTTACTGTGACCTCCTTGACATTCCCGCAAACAGGGCATTTGAACTTAACCCTCTCGTACCTGAGGTCTTCGGAAAGCAAGAGCGTGTCCACAGCACCCATGTTCAGATACTTCCTTACCTCCTCCTCTCCATACGCTGCGCTGCCATCCTTCACAACCTCCTTCAGAAATCTGTTCATTATTCTCTTCTCTCTCATAATATCAAGCTCATGAAGAGCATCGCTTGCCTTTTCCACAAGCTCATGCAAGCCACTTTCATCTGTGTAGCTTACATCAAAGAGTCCGATTACCTTTTTCTGAATCTCATGGTGAAGATAACCTCCTTCATAAAATTCCTCCTTGGTTGGTGACGGTCCTCCAATTAAAACACCAAGTAGATTGCTTTTGTATTGAAGAAGAGCCTCACTTGCCTTCTCTCCAACCCTCTTGTAAAACTCGTGTATTGCAATCTCCCTCAGTCTTTCAAACCTCACACTGCTCTGCCCACCCTGTCTGTGTTTTCCCGGGACGTTTGAGGTTGTGTAGGCAAGGGTTTCTATTCTTTTTCCCTTAAGAATTCCCACAGTTGCCTCCCTTCTGTCTAAAACTATCAGCCCGTAAACCTTTTTCTCAACCAGCATCTCCTTTAGAGGCTCAAGATAGAAGGTTGAATCACAGTGATACTTGTAGAGGGGTACAGGCTCAGGAGGCTCGATTATATCAGTTATGTGCTTCTCCTTTCCCCCTCCTAGGTCTATAACTCCGCTTATAATCACCATACCGTTTTTTGGAGGCTTCTTGTAGTATTTTAATCTTTGAAGTATTGCTTCAAGCCCGGCAATAACATGGGTTCTGGTTTGCTTTGATTTAATGTTCTGGGCTTGGCTTAGCTCGTTTCTCAGCTGGGAGGATATGTCAGCTATATTTTTATCAGGAGGAATGTAGAGTGTTATCAGCTCGGTTCCCCTGCCCTTGTATTTCTCAAGCTCCTCAAGCTTCCTCTTGAACTCATATTTGAGCTTTGAATCCATGGCGAACCTCACCTCATGCCTTTAAAAACCTTGTTCTCAAACTTTGCCACGTTCTAACAGCTCTCAGCAAGTCAATCTTCCTGAAACTTGGCCAGTAAACGTCCAAGAAAACTGTGAGACTTTCGGCGCTCTGCCATGGTAGGAAGTTGGATAGCCTTTGCTCACCCCCGGTTCTGATTAGGATGTCAACAGTTTGATAACCATTGTCTGAGTATAGATATTTAGAGAAGACGTTTTCATCAATCTCTCCTGGATCGATTTTTCCAAGCTCAACATCCTTCAAAAGGTTTTTTACAGCATCTACGATCTCCTGCCTCCCTCCATATGCAAAGGCAATGTTCAAAAAAAACCTGTTGTATCCTGCTGTTCTCCTCTCCACCTCATCTATCACCTTGACTATGTCCTCCGGCAGTTCCCCTTTTTTCCCAATTATTTTGACTCTCATTCCATTTTTATGGGTTCTATGATCTTCAACAAGTCTTTTCATCTCCCTCTTGAAAAGATCGAATATTCTCTTCTTCTCTTCCTCACTTCTCCTGAAGTTCTCGGTTGAGAATGCATATAGAGTCACAATTTTGATTCCGAGCTCTCTACACCACTCAAGCACCTTTTCAGCTTTCTTTGAACCAAAAACATGCCCCATAAATGCGGGCATACCTCTCTTTCTTGCATATCTTCTGTTTCCATCCATTATTATGGCTACATGCTTGGGCACTTCTCTACTCCTTACCTGCCTGAAAAGAAATTTCTCATAGATTTTTGCTATCATATTCACTCAAAATAGAATAAACCAGCTCTTTATATTCTTTTTTGAGCCAGTACCTGTTTCTTTCACCCATTTCAACCTTCAGTATTCCAAGCCTAGCACTCATCAACCCAACCATTGCAGACACACCTCTGGAGTTTATCTGATACCCATTCCTTGCAAGCCTTTCATGAATCTCCTCAGTTGTGTATTTTCTTCCATCTATCAGAATTTTTATCAGATTTTTTCTGATACCACTCCTATCTCTCTCAAGATACTTTCTTAGCCTCTTTTCAATTTCTTCCTTCTTCACTTCCTCACCTCAGCTTCTGTTTTTCAAGAATTATCCTATTCGATGTTGGGTATCTTTCTATCACCCAGACTTCAAACCTGTCTTTGAGTTTTTCAGCCTCCTCAACAGGAATTTCAAACCCCTCATCAACCTCCACAAAATCAATTCCCTTCTGGATTAAGAGTTTTCTCATCTTGTCCTTATCTCCCTTAACAAGCCCACACACAATTGTCCCCTCGGATGTTACTTTATAGAACTCTGGATGATTGAATGCCATCCTGATGAGCCTTCTTCTAAATTGTGCGATCTCCTTGAATCTCACACTGCAGTAGTGGAAC
>WAJY01000002.1 GCA_015523645.1 Geoglobus sp.
TCAGGGAGGTGTTGGAACAGGAAATTGAGGCTTCAATATCATCAGATCCAGAAATTGTTGAAGAGGGGTTAAGTCTTGTTGCTAGGCAGTTTCCAACTTCCATTGGTGACATAGACATTCTGTGTAAAGATAAGAATGGAAATTTTGTTGTAATAGAATTAAAAAAAGATAAAGGGTCGTATAAAGTGGTTGGGCAGATCCAGAAGTACATGGCATGGGTTGAGGAGAATCTTGCCAAAGACGAAAAGGTTAGGGGAATTATTGTGGTAAGGGAGCATGATCAAGGGTTGGAATATGCTATTAGGGGATCAAAGTTTCCGATTGAGATAAAGATTTTTGGAAAAGAGCCACCAACCGGGAAAAACATAAAATACTGCACAGAATGTGGAAAAGCAAACCCGAAATCAGCTAAATACTGTATAAAATGCGGTCAGGAATTTTGGATGTGAAATTGAAACAGATAAGTGTTTCTTTTTTCTGACTTTTGAGGCTTGTTTATTCCGAGAACTTTATTCGAGCCAATTTTTCGGTAAAGACTCTGAATTCTCCTTTGTTGCTGAAAGTGGAGGAGATAGGAACAGTAAAACGGAAGTTGGCAATCACTCTGAGAGAGTCAAACAACCAAAGGTTCTATTCATTCATGGCTGAATAATTTGACTTTTTCTTTCAATTGTCTTCTCTCTTGGAACGCTCTTGTGCATTTTTGAATGAAATTAGAAGTAATTACCTCACTAAAAAATCGATGTTTTTCGAAATACTGCATAAATTCTTGTTCATGACGACAGTAAACTGAAAGCAATAAACATCGCAAGAGTTATATTCATACTGCTACAGCCTTCATTCAGGGGTCGTGGCGTAGCCAGGAAGCGCGGCGGGCTCCAGCGGTGTGATGATTGATGGGTCTGCTGAGCGGTGATGATCCGCTGGAGTGCTGACCCGGGGAGACCCGCCAGTCGTGGGTTCAAATCCCACCGACCCCATTTTTATATGGAGTTCGTCTGTTTTGTAAAACTAACATTCATTCTTTTATCCTGCTGCCACAAACATAACATTCAAAAGCACGGTCAATTCCACATTCTATTCTTCCCCCTAACCTCTGCCTCAACCCTCCACGTATTTAATCCCATCTCCATCCAGCAACTCCAGAATATCGTCGACATTTATCTCTTTTTCAATGAGACTGGAAAGAAGATGATCATCTACATCCTATCGTAAACTCTATCCCGCCAGTCAATCTTTGCAACCAGAACTCGTCTTTTTTACTGAATCTCTTTAAATCTCTAAATGCCCTCTCAGAAGGCTCGACTTTGAAACTCATTCAATATCTATCTCCTTTCTTGCCTCCTCAAGGGTGTAAACTTTCATCTTTCCGGTTTTGCATGCTTCAATAATCTCCTCCACTTCCTTAATCTCTTCTTCGGTCATCTCATCACCAAGCAATTCCTCCTCAAGTTACTCCCTTATCACCTCCATAACCTTCATCTGGCAGCAGATACAACACAATTCCAAGTCAGACCTTAACATCCATCAACCTCGCCACAAACTCCAACGAAACTATATCTTCCCGATACCTCATTTCTCTTTAATCAATTTTAAAGCCTCATCAACTGTAATAGCCGAATTTTCATCAATCTCATTCAGTGCATTTTTCAAAGCTTTATCTCCAGTAACCAAGTATGTTGATTGCCCCTCTTTACGCAGTATTAATGAGTAGATAAAAATCGGGCGATCTTTCCTGTCATTAACCACTTTCTTCGCAAGTTCAATCAATTCTTCGCTGAATTCTTTTTCGACAATTGTGACATTTGTGTATGTTGCAAGAAAACCTCTCACCAGTGTGAAATCTATCTCATTCCTCTCAAAAACTTCTTTAAGCTCCTCGTAGATGTATTCAGGTATTATTATCTCAACACCATTCCTCTCAGCTTCTTCAAGCAGTTCAAACGGCTTACCTCTATACCTTATTGCGGAAAATAAAACG
The DNA here is from genome assembly GCA_015523645.1 of Geoglobus sp. Classification (GTDB taxonomy): domain Archaea; phylum Halobacteriota; class Archaeoglobi; order Archaeoglobales; family Archaeoglobaceae; genus Geoglobus. The sequence goes on from WAJY01000002.1 coordinate 1,982, forward strand.
TTCGTATCGAGGATCAATCTAAAGCTTTCTATACTTTTTTCAATCAATTCACCAGATACCTTCTCTCTTTCTTCTTCAAACTTCTTCAAATCTATTCCCTTCTCTTCCAGAATTCTCTCTAAGTCAACTTTCATCATCATTCTGATCGCTTCTCTCATGACCTCGCTCCTGCTCTTGTACTTCCCGCTTTTAACTTTCTTCTCGACGTATTCAAGCAACTCTGGAGTAAGTTCAACACTAATATTCATATCTATTAGTA
>WAJY01000003.1 GCA_015523645.1 Geoglobus sp.
TCAATATTTTAGATCTCACCTTATTTTAATTTAGTATTTTGAGTTAAATATTTTTTGAATTCTGAAATTATCTCGTGAGAATGACTCTCGAAATTCCATCATTTAATATACAGACGTGTTACCTGAAAAACCTTATTCCTGGCGGTTTATCTGAATATTGATTGTTTAACAATGTATATTTCTTTTTTATTATTTCCTTTTTTATTATTTCTTACTATTCTTTATCTTATTCCCTCATCCAGTTCTGTTTACCGCCAGATTTAACTAAAAAACGATTTTAGTATAAACCATATAATTGAACAAAAAGTTTAAGTATAATTAAAACAATCAACTATTGATGACAACCCAGATTGTGTTTGTTGGACACCATAAAGAAAGGCTGATCGAATCGATAAGAGCTCTTAGAAACATACCCTTCTCAAGAATAATTCTACTCACCGGAGAAAAAGAAATTCCCGGAGAGGAAAAGGTCAGAAAAATTGCTGAAAAAATGAAAAAAGAACTCAGCATGGTATGGGATGTTGAAATTAAAAAAATAGACAAGAGAGATGTAATGAAGGCAACTGCAAAGCTGATCGAAATCATACAGAATGAGAAGATCGGGCAGAATGAGGTCATTATCAACGCTTCTGGCTCTTTAAGGACTCTTGCAATATATATTGCGGCATGCATAACCTCTTCGAGAATTTTCACATCCATTCCGAGGTATAATGAAAGAGAGGAGGAGATAGGGATTGAGGAGATCATAGAGATTCCCACACTCCCTGTTGATTTTCCTGGAGAGGAGCAGATGGAGATAATTTCCTCACTTAAGGATGGTGTTGATTCTCTGGATGAGTTCGTTTTAAGGCTCAATCCTGATATAAGCAGGGAAGAGGAGAGATTTAAGAAGGAGAGAAGCAGGTTGAACCATCACATTTCAAAACTTGAAAGGGCTGGAATGGTAAGGAAGGAGAAAGAGGGCAGGAATGTCAGGATTGGTTTAACTGCTTTGGGAAAATTTCTGATTGAGGGGGTGAGGTCATATAGGACGAAAAAGAATGAACAAAAGGCCTCTCTCTAAAAAGGGTATTGACCCTGTTCCAAACATCCCTGGAGTTTACGAGATTTTGGATAAGGATGGTAATACTCTATATGTTGGCAAGTCGAATCATCTTAGAGACAGATTAGAGGATCATCTTGGAGAGTTTAGAAGTGCGAAATACTTCAGGGTTCGGTTTATGCAACCAAAAGCAGCAGAAAAGGTTGAAAACAGATTAATAAAGGAGAGAAGACCAAAATACAATATCAGAGACTGGTAGAAATGAATCTAACCATCTATGATGGTGCGGAAACAATAGGTGGAAATAAAATTAACATTGAGGAGAATGGCAGAGGAGTTTTTTTGACTTCGGTCTGAACTTCGCCAGATATGGGGAGTACTTTGCTGAATTTTTAAAAGAAAGAAGTGCAATGAGGATCCACGATCTCATCTATCTCAATCTCATTCCAAAACTGAACACTACAGAAAGGATCTTATTCCCTCTGATCTTAACGTTTCTTCCTTTCCCTCGTTAAATATTCAGGCAGTTTTGATAAGTCATGCCCATCTGGATCACTGCGGTAATGTAGGACTTCTTAATGAGAATATTCCAGTATATGCCTCTTCCATGACAGTGGCAATTCTCAAAGCCATGAGGGATGTGAGCTATTCAAATATTGGCTCTGATATAGTGTACTACTCAATGAAAGAACCTCTCGAAGATGACAGAGTGCTGAAATCAAAGACGGGCAATTATATCGGGAGGGACTTCGTATGCTGTGAGAGAGTTTCAGACACCCTGAAGGACTTTCTCTGCAGTAGGCCCGGACAGGATAGCAGTAGAGCTAAAAAACTTGAGCCGGGAGATATATGCAGTGCTGAAGAAAAAGAGCTGGGTTTTGAAATTAAAGCTTTTGAAGTGGATCATTCCATATATGGTGCGACAGCATACATTCTGTATGGAGATTCAGCCATAGCCTATACAGGAGACATAAGAACCCATGGAAGGTATGGAAATAGAACTGAGGAGTTTGTGAAAAATGCTAAGAATGCTTCAGTGCTGATAGTTGAATGTACAAGAGCGGTAAAAATAAAATTTCTGAGTGAAAAGCCTGTCAAGGATTTTGATAAAGATCTCAGGATATGCAGAAGGCTCATGTTGCTGGGGATAGAGAAGTGAAAGCTGAATATTTCTCTGCAACAAGACTTAACGAGATGAGAAGAAAAGCTCAGGAATTACAGCTGGATCTTCCAGGCAAAGAAGGCTGGCATGTAAGCCCTGTCAGCCCAATGGAGATTGTGAAGATCTTTCCCAATGTATGGATTAAAGAGGGGTTCACTCTCAACGCCTACATCTTTCGAAGTGGAGAAAATGGAAACGGAGTTGTCTGGGCTCTGCCAGAGGATTCGGAATTTCCCGAGCCAGATGAATGCAATGTATCTGATGATGTTTTAAAAACTCCTGAACCCCCTCATGCTAAACCCTTCTACGAGGTTATAGATGACGATGGCTCTCTCCAATCCTACCTGTCAGCTTCGATTCTCACAAGAGAGCTGTTTGAATTTGGAGCTTTATGGCATGGATGCTGGTGGAGCTATCATGAGGTTATTGGAGGGAGAAGGAAAGAGTGGAATGAGTTTGAATGGAAGAGAGATGTGAAGAGCTTCAGACCAAAGGTGATATTCGATAAAAATATTGCAGTTGAGTTCTTCACATACAGCGAATATTTAAGCAGAGATGTTCAGCTCAACAGGGATATTTATACCTCCAACTACATCTTTGATACAG
>WAJY01000004.1 GCA_015523645.1 Geoglobus sp.
AATTTATCCAAAACAGGTATTATAACATGTCCATCTTCATACCTTATCCTCCTCCTTTTATCTTTCAACCCTAGCTTTTCTATCAGTCTTCTTACCTCCTCCCCTCTCTCCTTCGGCACTTTCACAGCCTTCATTTGTCCACCAGAGATCTGTGGATGACTACCACATCATCTCCACCCTTAGCCACATATACAGCATCTCCGGGTTGAAAGTCAAAATCCGGTTTTTTCACAGAAATGCTCTCATAGCTTTCAGGATCCAGTATCTCCATAACATCCCTGTCAACATTCAAAACGTACGTTGTTTTAAGCCTATCTCTTTTTGCAATCACAGAAGGACTTTTCAGGTTTATTCCCTTTCCGCTATAGACATCAACAGCCTTCTTTTTTTCTGCATTTAAAACCAAAGCAATAGCTTCTCCATCCTTAACAACATCCCCTTTTTGATAGTGGGGAAGTCTAACAAGATACGTGAATCTGTAAAGATCCCTTCCATCTTCTCTTCCCGCTATACTGATGCTCTCCTTTAACTCGGCTCCAAAAATTTTTGTGAGCTGTCTGGTAATCTTTTGAGCAAGTTTTTTGTCTCCAATATAGACATCAACACCCTCCTTTTTTTCCACAAGCTTCGAGATAAACGCCTTCGGATTTGTATCCTCTCTTTCAGTTTCCCTGTAAATTAAACCCAGAATTGATTCAAGTTCATTATCAGATATCTCTCTCTTATCAGCCCTTATCTGAATAACAGCCTCGTAGTATCCCCCAGCCTGCATGCTACACTTTTTGCAAGCAATTTTTTTAACCCTAACTTCAAAGGAGTCAGAATGAGAATAAGCATAGTCTCTAAGCTTTCCAGATACCTCAATCCTGTATCTCCCGATCTCATCACCAACAGGATGAAATTCAACACTCTCGATCCAGAAATCTTCATGGAAGCTGACTGTCTTTGAAAGGTTGTGAGATACTGCATCGCTTAAGCCCACCCTCCTCCACTTATCCAGCTTGTACCTCCCGCATCTGGAGCAAGCCAGAATCTCTATCACAGACGGAATCTCCACTACCTTGACTTTCTCAGCCAAACACCTTCCACAAACACTGTACTCGCTTTCCCTTCCGCAGGATGCACACTTCATTCCAGAATTAAAGCACAACTAAGCTGTATTTATCTCTTATCCAAGAGAGGTGGATTGAAGGAGCTAATTTTTAATACCAAGGGAATAAATTTCATGATATGAAAATCATTGCCTTCGTTGGACTTCCCCTGAGCGGCAAAACAACCGCATCTAGGATTGCAGAAGAGATGGGCATACCTGTAATCGTTATGGGCGATGTTGTCAGGGAGGAGGTGAAAAGGAGGGGACTAGATCCAACTGACGAGAATACAGGAAAGGTTGCAAGCGAGCTGAGAGAAATGGAGGGAATGGATGCAATAGCAAAGAGGTGCATTCCAAAAATTAGAGAGAAGTTGGAAGAGAGAGGAATTGTTGTTATTGATGGAATCAGAGGGATTGCAGAGGTTGAGAGATTTAAAAGTGAGTTTGGAGAGGATTTTGTGCTAATAAACATTGAGGCTCCAATAGAGCTTAGGCTTGAGAGGGCATTGAAGAGAAGGAGAGATGATGACGTTAAAAGCCTTGAGGATCTGAGAAAAAGAGACGAGAGAGAGCTTTCGTGGAGCATGAAAGAGGCTATAGAGATCGCAGATCTTACAGTTGAAAACATAGGAGATCTTGATGAATTTGAAGATAAGATTAGGGGGATAATAAGGCACTTTCTTCCAAGGGTTGAGGTGGAGGTGGAGACTGAAGTTAACCCAACTGAGGATCCAGAAAAGGTTAAAAAAGCCGTTTTAAATCTTTTCCCAGATGCAGAGATCTATCTTGAAGATAGAAGACTTTTTGCAAGAACCTCAAACCTTTCAAAATTCAGAGAGCTGCTGAGAAAACAGAGAATTCTTGACACTATGAGAAGTGAGATTCTTTCAAACAGAAGGGGAAAAGATGTTGTTCTGTATCTCAACAAGCAGACAGCTTTTGTCTCAAAAATAAACATTGCAGAAAGAGATGCAATACTATCACCGCTCAAGGTAACATTCAGGCTTCATGATATAGAATTCGATAGATTTCTTGATTACCTAGCTCCTGAAACTAAGAATGGAAAACCTGTTAAGGAAATAAACCTGATGTGAAAGAGGTGCCTTAAATGTCTCTTAAGACAATGATAAAAGCCTGGCTTGAGGATGAGGGATACTTGAAGAGAGAGGTTGAGGATCTGAATGCAGACTTTCATTTTATAATAGAGGTTCCTCCACAGTCAGGACAGATGATAGACATAATAAACCCCAAAGAAAGGGACATAATCCTCGTTGCTAGCGGTATAAAGCTGAGCGAGAACCACTACAAAGCATTGATAGGCTTGGATGAGAAGGAAAGGGAGAAATTCATGTGGGAAATAAGGTTCGATTTGTTATTCCTCTCCATAGAATTTCAGATAATACCATCAGCCACAACTCCACAGCTTTTCCAGTTTACAAGAAAGCTATATGCTGAGGATTTAACCAGACAGGCTTTGATGGATGCAATCTCAGAGGTTCACAAGTGCAAGCTTTACATAATATGGAAGATGAACAGCAGATTTGCCGGAAATGGAAGTGATGAGAAGATAATGTACATCTGAAGTGGCAGATTTTTAGAGAGAAGCTAAAGCTCATCTCCAGAAAAGATAATTTTTTATCTGAATTGGTTAAGATCCTTCCAATGAAAATTCTGATGGTGATAATAGATGGTCTTTCAGACAGAAGCCTTAATGGAACCACACCTCTTAAGTCTGCAAATACACCAAACATGGATTTTATTGCCAAGATTGGAATAAACGGGATAATGGATACAATAAATCCGGGAATAAGACCGGGAAGCGATACAGCACATCTCTCAATTCTCGGTTACGATCCTTTCAAGTTTTACACAGGAAGGGGACCTATAGAGGCATGTGGAGCGGGAATAGAAGTAAAACCGGGGGACATTGCATTCAGAGTGAACTTCGGAACCGTTAAAGGAGAGGGAAGTGTTTTTGATAAGATTGTGGTAGATAGAAGAGCTGGAAGAATTCAGGATAAAGATGAGTTAATAAAAGCAATCAATTCTGAGGTTAGCCTAGACGGCATAGAATTTATACTTGGAAATGCATCCGGTCACAGAGCTGCTCTTGTTTTCAGAGGAAAGGATCTCTCAGATAAAATAACTGACAGCGACCCTAAAAGGGAGGGGGAGAGGGTAAAGAGAGTAAGAGCACTCGACGAATCAGCCGAATTCACCGCCAGAATGGCTAATGAATTCATAGAAAAAAGTCATGAGATCTTGGACAGCCATCCGTTTAATTTGGAGAGGGAAAAAGCCGGACTTCCAAAAGCTAACGTGCTATTGCTGAGAGGTGTTGGGAAGGCTTTGCACATACCAAGCTTTGAAGAACGATACGGAATGAGGTTGGCTGTTATTGCTGGAACTACACTTATAAAAGGAGTTGGAAGGCTCGTGAAGGCTGATGTCATCGAGGATGATAGATTTACCGGTAGCAAAAACACGGATCTCCATTTGAAGGTGAAAAAAGCGCTTGAAATGCTAGAAACCCATGATTTTGTTCTTTTGCATATAAAAGCAACAGATGAATTCGGACATGATGGAGATTTTGATGGAAAAAGGAAATTTATAGAGAAGGTTGATTCAGCTATAAAACCGTTTCTGGAACTTGATTTCTCGGAGGTGTGTTTTGTCATGCTTTCAGATCACACAACACCGGTAACTGCAAGAGACCACACCGCAGATCCTGTGCCTGTGGTAATTGTTTTCAATGAAGTAAGAAGGGATGATGTCAAAGCTTTCAACGAGTTCGAGAGTTACAAAGGCGGGCTCTGCAGGATAAATGGAAGGGATTTGATGAACATTCTTCTTGATCTAATAGGTAAAGCTAAAAAGTTTGGAGCGTAATATGGCATGATGAACAGCCTTTACATTCCTGAAGGTGCTGAGTTTGATGAGACACTGATAAGTCACAATGGAGATGTGATTGTTGGAAACAGCGCGAGCATAGGTTTTGGAATAAAAGGGAAGAAGGTGATAGTTGGGGATAGAGCAAGCATAGATGGAGATGTTATTGGTGAGGAGGTAAGGCTTGATTCCTGGGTAAAGGTAAAGGGAAACGTTGTTTGCTACTCAGACTGCTACATTGGAGAGTTCACGTCGATAGATGGTAAGCTCACGGTTCATGGAGATCTTGAGATTGGAAGGAACGTCAGAATAGACAAGGGTTTTGAGGCTACAGGCTTGATAACAATCCAAAATCCATTGCCTGTCATAATTTTCCTCTTCATATACCTGATGGAACTTCTCAGAATAGGAAAGATCGAGGAGATCGAAGAGCTTTTCGAAGAGGAGCTTGAGAATCCGCTGATCATTCCTGACAACAGCAAGGTAACAATCGAACAGATTCAAACTTCTAGGAATGCAATTTTCAAAAGCAGCAGAATTCTGGGAAACGTAAGAGCAAAGGATGTTTTAGTCGAAAAAACAGAATTGTATGGAAGTGTGAGAGGAAAAGATGTGTTTATTGATTCTTCAAAGGTTCATGGAGCGATAGAAGGGAGGAGAATTTACATAGTTAATGGAAGCAACATCTTCGGAAACGTTACAGGAGAGGAGGTTTTTATGGAGAATGGATGCAGTGTTGAGGGGAGCATAATCGGAAGGAAAGGGGTTTGGATCAAGGAGAGAGTTGAGTATCAATTTGAAATTGAGGAGGATGAAGATGCTGGAATGGGAAAAGAAGAGGTTCAAGAAGATGTTTCCCAACATCTACAGGGAGATTGAGGGAGACGTACTGCCTTCAATACTGGATCATCTTGAGAGGTGCGAGAGTCTAGAACAAGCATACGAAGTTATAGACTACTTCCTCAGGATAGGAGAGATAACAGAGGAGCATGCTGAATTTTTGAAGAACAGTAGGATAACAGAAGGAATTATAGGATCGAGAAAGGCTGGAGAGTATGTTAAAAGGGGATTGAGATGATAGAGATAGGACTTGCAGGAAAACCTAACTCTGGAAAGTCGACATTCTTCAAGTCTGCAACTCTGGCTGAGGTTGAGATAGCAAACTATCCCTTCACAACGATTCAGCCCAACGTTGGGGTAGCCCATGTAAGGGTGGAGTGTGTATGCAAGGAGCTTGATCTGTATCCTTGCGGGAACTGCGTTGATGGGATAAGGTTCATTCCTGTAAAGCTTATAGACATAGCAGGACTGGTTCCAGATGCCCATAAAGGAAGGGGTCTTGGCAACGCTTTTCTCGACAATCTAAGACAGGCTGATGCAATAATCCACATCGTTGACTCCTCAGGCTCTACAGATGAAGAGGGTAATGAGATAGGAATAGGGGAAAGAGATCCGCTTGAAGATGTAAAGTTCTTTGAGAGAGAGCTTGTGTTATGGCTCTATGGCATAGTAAAAAAGAACTGGGATAAAATTGTGAGGAGAATACAGATGGAGAGGAGAGATCCAGCAAGATACATAGCCGAGCATCTTGCAGGTCTTGGCTTTGACGAGAAAATTGTCAAGGATTCGCTGAAAGAAATGGAAAAACCCTACAACCAGTTTGATGACGAATCACTTCTAAAATTTTCAAGAATTCTGATGGAGAAGAGATTCAAAATACTGATAGCCGGGAACAAGGCTGACAAAGCCAGAGATGAGAACAGGAAAAGACTCTCAGCCGTAGGAGCTGTTATGTGCTCAGCCATTTACGAGCTAACCCTAAGGACTGCAAGCAAAAACGGATATATAAAATACCTTCCCGGAGACAGAGATTTCGAGATTGTGAAAGAACTCAATGAAAAGCAGAAAAAAGCTCTTGAAATGATCAGGAGTTTTCTTGAAGAAAATGGAGGAACTGGGGTTCAGGAAGCTATCAATAGAGTCGTCTTTGACAAACTTGGATACATTGTTGTGTATCCTGTTGAGGATGAGAACAAGTTCACAGACTCAGTGGGAAACGTTCTTCCCGATGCACTGCTTGTAAAGGAAGGAACCACAGCAAAGGAGCTAGCATACAAAATTCATACTGAAATCGGGCAAAAGTACATCCATGCTGTGGATGCAAAAAAGAAAATCAGGATAGCTGAGGATTACCAGCTTAAAAACAACGATGTGATAAAGATAGTTTCTGGCGCATAAAATTCTTAAAACTGGTAAATTTTGCTCATAGAATTAAAAGTCTCCCAATTAGATCCCTAACTCTCTCTTCAATCTCCTTGACAAGCTTCTTGCATTCTTCCAAATTTCTTGGACGGGCAAGTTTCCAATGTTCATCAGCATCAATCTCTTCCTCAAATGAGACTGTGTAGTAAGCATCCTCTCTCATCTCATGGGAAAGTTTTCTTGGCTCGCTCAATGCATATCCCATCTCATCCATAACACTCCTTGCAAGTTCATCAACAGAGTTCTCTGGAGATGTGCCTGCACTGACTGAGTGCATGTTCATTGGAGACAGGGAGTTGAACAGAACCTCTGCAATCTTGCTCCTGCATGAGTTTTTCCTCGATAGAAACAGGATCTTCTTTGTTATTGAAAGCTTGTGATACTTCATTATAGATTCCGGAGTTTCAGGCTTTATCGAGAACTTTCCAATCTCTATCTCCCCAAGGTCTACAAACCTCAGCTTCAGCCTGAGGGAGCTTTCATCCAGCTCAATTATGTTGTAGTTGTTGTCAGGCATCAAAACCTTGTAGGAGCTTGCCGTTCCAGCATGGATTATGTGATTTCTGAGGAGCTTTGTTGAATATGGAACATGCCTATGTCCAGCCAGAACAATTGCTCCTCTGCAATATATAGACAAAGCTTCCACAACCTCTGCTGCATCAATTAAGACGTTCATGTTTCTCCCAGTGTGAGGAACAGGAACCACATGGTGGTGCATCGCTATTATGTGTATGCAGTTTCCTCTGATTCTCTCTGCGATCCAGTCTCTCTGCTCTCTGCCTATATATCCGTCATCTGAGTCTGGAAGGGTGCTGTCAACACCTATAAGGGCGACATTGTCTATCTTCATATACCTCTTTCTCTTTCCAAAATAGAGATCGAAGTACTTTAAACCATCATTCCTCCCATCATGATTGCCAGGAACTACAAACACCTCGCTTTCTATCTTTGAAAGCTCTTCCTCAGCATTTTTAAATTCCTCATGAATTCCCCAGAGAGTTAAATCACCTGTGATAACAACCACATCTGGCTCAATCTCGTTTATTTGCCTTATAACTTTCTCCATCTTGTCTTTTCTGTGTTCAAAACCAAAATGGAGGTCTGAAATATGGGCTATCCTTATCATTGCCACCACCCAGCCTGATGTTGATTTTTTAAATCATTAAAAAAGCTTTGGGAAATAGCTTGAAAAAAATCCAGCAAACTATATATCACACCTTCCAACTTTTTTCATGAGGCTTGAATTAAATGGGGTGCCTGTTGAGGATACATACTGCGAGGCTTTTGATGGAATATATTCCAGAATTTTGATAACAGCAAAACACATGTGGCTTTTGAAAAGAGCAGCCTATGGCTCTACAGCCCTGCCTTCAACCGTTTTTGGTGAATCAGAAGGAGGAGTAGAGAGATTCTTGTCACCTGAAGAGACCCCGGATGGGAGAGTCGGTGCAGTAGCCCAGATTTGGGTAGCAAAAAGCAAGAACTTTGAAAGCATACTCATGAGGGAAATGGGAAAAAGAATCAGGCAGGGCATTCTTGTTGTCCCCACAACCAGGGTTTTCAATGCCACTGAAAGCAAAACCAAGTTCGATGCTGAGCTCAATGTTGGAAGGTGTGGAGATGGCTATGAATGGGAGGAGGAATTATGGGGAAGAAAGGTTATAAGGGTGCCGATAATGTTCGGGGAGTTCATAATTGAGAGGTATATTGGCTACGCTGAGGGTGTTGCAGGTGGAAATGTGTGGTTTTTCTGTGAAAGCGAAGAATCTGCACTTGAGGCTGGAGAAGCGAGTGTTGAGGCTTTGAAAAACATGGAGAATGTCATAACGTCCTTTGATATATGTTCTGCTGGCTCAAAGCCTGAAACAAAGTATCCAGAGATAGGTCCAACAACAAACCACTACTACTGTCCAACACTCAAAAACAAGATTCCAGATTCAAAGGTTCCTGAGGGAGTCAAAAGCATCCCGGAGATCGTGATAAATGGCATAAGCATTCAGGATGTCGAAAAAGCTATGTACGTTTGCATGGAGGTTGCAAGCAGAATAGATGGTGTTGTTAAGATATCAACAGGAAATTATGGTGGAAAGCTGGGACAGCACAAGATTTATTTGAAAGACATCCTGGAAAAGTTCGGTAAATGATAGAGCAAAGAATACTTGAGAGGTTTTACTCCAAAATTTTTTCTGTACCGAAAAAGAGGGTGAGTGTTACAATAGGAATTGCAAGCATAGTTTTTGCATCATATCTAAATGGCATTTCTGGTAAGTCCTTTTTTGCAATGAGATACTTTTTCATCGGGCTAACACTGATAATCCTTCTTCTTTTTTTCGGAAGAATCTTAAATTCTGGATTCAACAGCAGGAGAATATTTTTCCTATCTCTCTTTCTGCTTCTGCTGATCGAGATAGCAGACATCATATCAATACACCTCCTAGATCCAGAGCTAATAGTCGTCTCCCCCTCAGCAATCGCCTTCGTGCTCACAGCCACTCTATACTTCACCTCCGAGAAATACAGTCACGTCATTCCATTCCTACTCCTCCTGCTTCTATATCCTGTTGATTACCTTTATTCCTTCACAGCATTTTACAGATTCACCGCATACACGGTAGCCTCAATTTCTGGAGTCTTTCTTGGATTTGCATTCATAATTTACCTGAAAAGAAAGATAGGAAGGATTGTTGTTGCCGACATTCTGAAGGATTTTGTTCTTTACTGGCTTAAAGGAGAGCCA
>WAJY01000005.1 GCA_015523645.1 Geoglobus sp.
AACTGAAATTAAACTCAAAAGGGGCTGAATTTATCAAAATTTCGAGACATAGAATAACATTGCTAAAACCAAGCAGTAATCTTTAAGTAATAATTAGAATATATCTCTATTACATGCCTGAATGTCCCCATTGTGGAAAATGGTACAGAACAAAGAGAGGTTTAAAACAACATATCTCAAGATCTCATACTGTCAATATTCTTGGATCAAAATTTTTGGATCCATCTACTATTGACCCGATTGGGGCTATGGAAAGGAGAGAAGAGAGAAGAAGGAAGAGGAGAAAAAGAGGCTTTTTCGACTTTTAAGCCGGGGATGGTATTCTTTGAGAGATACATCACCCCTTCCAGGGTTGATAGGTCTTGCGATTTTCATAGCCGGATTTATCTGGATATTCTGGGATGATCCCACTTTAGGAGTATATGCAAGAGGAATGGCATATACAATTTTCATAGGATTGATTATAGGTATCTCGGGATTTATAGGATACAAGATCTACACCAAAAATGATTATTTTACAATGGGCGGTTATGATGGGGAATATGCCGAGGATTATGACTCTATTTATTCAGATAATTTCCATTATGAAAATATTCCAGAACGAAATAAGTATGTTAGTTATTATACAGACTCATGGGGATTCTATGGGAGTATTAGTCTTTTAGAGGAGATTTGTCAGGCGATTAAGGAATTTGAACCCCCGAGACGTTATGAAAATGAAGAATTATATCATCATAACATTATTTGTATATCTAAAAGAGAGATTTCCGGAGGCAAAAATAGAGGTTAAGAGGGGTTCTTCAAGACCTGATATAGTTATAGGTGATGTAGCGATAGAAGTAAAGGGTCCCACGACTTCTGAAGATCTGAAGATAATAGCAGACAAACTATTGAGGTATCCGAAACATTTTGAGGATGTTATAGTTGTTCTTTTTGATTTGAGAGTAAATGAGAGAAGATATCAAGAGTGGTTGGAAGGTATCCGGATAAGATTCCCAGAAGTTGAGATTATAAAGAGGTAGAGTATATTGGTGTGGTTTGGACGTAAATTAGCAAACCTCTTTGGAAAGTATGGTGAGTGGGAATATATCGGTTATTCGATAGTTCCTTCATATGGGAAAGTTAAAGAGGACCTCAAAGATGTTCCTAAATGGGTGCAGAAAATAGCATTTAATAAAATAATCACTTATGGAACATATTACATCAAAGAAAGGACTTTCCTCTATAATAATAGTTGTATTGCCAGGAGGAGAACAGGGGAGATTGGATTATCATTTCTACAGAAGATTAAAGAGAAATAAAGAGAGATATAAGCAGAGGGAATAAAAGATGGAAAAATCATTCAGAAAAAGACTACAATTAAGAAAATTGCTATAATCCCTTCCATTATACCTTCTAATTCTGAGATATAACAAATCACAGACCTGACCGGGATGTCAGTCCTGCAAGAGAGAGTATAGAAATCAGATCATTAAGGTTCTCTGTGATGGATCATGGAAGCGCAAGTCGTTAGAGAGATTTTCCAGTGCCAGAAAGTAGTCCCTTAAAAGAGCAACATTTAGAATATGTGACTCGATTAAATGGTTACTCTGGCTGACTTTTTCGCCAGGTTTTGGGCTTATTTCTTTTTGATATTCATCGACCTGCCAAATTTGCAGAGGAGTCTAATAAAGAAAAGAATAAAATAATAAAATTAGACTGAAATAGCTAACAAGTTCTATTTGAGTCTCACCACTGAATTAATACCCAGACCACTCTTTTTTCAATCATAAATTATCCCGCCTGTCTCATCTGGCTCAAACTTGGATGGGGTGGTGAAATTTTCAACATTCATGACAACAGGCATGGCCTCAATTTTACTCCACAAATTTCATCCGGAATTCACATAAAATCAGGAGTTTTCAGCACCTTTATATAACTGGTCAATCAGAAAGCGAAGATCGCGTTGAAAATTTAAAACTCATCACATTTAACTTCATAATTCGATCCAATATGTATAGATTCCTGAACGGATTTATTACCACACTTCCAGCTCAAAATCCCTGGAGAGGGTTACATTATAACTTTTCAGATCGACGAACGGATCAAGGGAGTGTAGAATTTCCATTCTGATATTGTTTTCAGAATCCCTGTAAAATTGAAATGAGATATCAAAAATTTTCTCCATGATTGACTGGATTTCCTGAGATACTGTTCCTTCAGGGTAGAAATGAATCCTCAACTTTGCTATTCTATCTGAACCCACAAGATCCATACCACCGACGAGAGACGTAAAACCCCGTATCCCGTGGTGGGCAATAAAGTAATTCCACCCAAAAGACAAGACGGCGATATCATCATCCCTCTTTTCATATTCAGAAATAAAAGCGGTTATATAATTCATGATCGTCTCCTTTTCATCACAACCCTCTGGAACCGCCGTCAATTTTTTCCCGAATAGTCTGTGCGATGAGCCCCCGACCTTTATCACCTCCACCTTTTCAAGCAGGGGGACATCAATTCCATACTTCTCCCTCAGGATTCTACTGGCTTTGTATAGTCTCCTGTACGGTATTGCTCCATAAATGGAGAGAACAACTGTAAAATCCTGAAAAAGAAGCGAGGGCAGAAGGTATCTGAAAAATAGAGCATGTACGGGCATTTCCACATCATATTTTACCATAATGGAGGTATCAGGGATGACGCCACCACCCAGTATATCATCGAGTTTTTCATGGCCCAGAGAGATCATCATAATTATTATTGTAGTAATGATTTATAAATGTTTTGAAGCGGAATATGGCTCAGAAATAGATTGAATCAATAAAATTAAATCCGGGAAATCAAAAACTAATATATCACACCTCTCCAGTTTAAGAGGCCCCCGTGGTGTAGTCAGGATAGCACAAGGGCCTCCGGAGCCCTGAACCCGGGTTCGAATCCCGGTGGGGGCATAAAGGAGAAAGAATAGAGCCTCTCTGCCTCTATCCTCTAATTTTTTTAGAGCATTCTATAAATAGTTTTGGTCTTTTATTTGTTGCAGAAATGAAAATCATAAGAGTTTTAATAATCCATCTACTATTGAAATGAAGACACTAACTGTAGAGGATATGAGGGACAACCTATACTCATAACTCTCTTTCCATTTCTTGATGAAAGAAGAAGGTAACTCTCTAATAGTCTTCATCACTACCTCAGTTCTTTCATCCTCAATGTTCAATCCAAGAGTTCGAAAATATCTCGTAACACATTCAATAGCGACCACCATTGTTATCAAATCTTTAAAAGCTGAGATCAGATCTTTTTGTGGATCCTTCTTGAAAATCTCTATTAAAATCGGACGGAAGAACTTGATTGTTATCTCTCTCAGAGATGCTCTCTCTTCAGGGAATAGGGGAGTACTTTCGACACCGCAACCGAGAAGAGGATAGAAAAGAAATGGGAGAGAAGAGCCACCATCAAGAATCTTGCCATAAATAGAGAGGTGATGCTGTGATTCCCCCAAAACCTCCATTTCCGAACTCAGATCTCGCAGAAGAGGCAGAAGAAAAGTTTATCAGAGGAGGGGATGCACAGGATCCAAGGGGAGAAGAGTACATCGAACTTG
>WAJY01000006.1 GCA_015523645.1 Geoglobus sp.
CCAGAACGCCAAAGTCACCTAACTCTTGAGGTATCTCATGGCTTATAACTGCAAAGGTTGTAAGGGCTCCTAGCTTCAAATCCGTAAGGTAAGCCACAGCAATTATAACACCATCTATAAGATTATGAATGCTGTCGCCAATCAGAGTTAAGTGAGTTACAGGATGAACCTCGCATTCCTCCTCATGGCAGTGACGCCATCTTATTATGCGTTCCAGAAGATAGAAGGCGATAAATCCAGCAAGAAATATTTTTATTGAGGCATCAACACCATAACTATGGATAGATTCTGGAAGCAGCTCAAAGAACGATGTGCTGAGCAAGATGCCAGCAGCAAAGCTCACAAGTATGAATATTCCTTTCCAAAGCAACTCTCTGTTGAATGCGAGAGTAAATATGCCAATCAGTGATATCAAGCTCACAATGGCTGTGCTCAACAGCACAAGATACAGCATACCTATTTAAAATCCTGACAAAATTTAAAAAGTTAACCTGAATTTTCTGTTTTTTCCAAATCAATTTCAAGACAGCCCATCTCTTCTCCAAATTAAAATTTTTCAGAATCTCTTTAAAATATCATTCATGTTATCAACTGCAATAAAGGTGGTTCGAAAGCATAAAAATTTTTTGCATGATTTGTATTTCTGAGAAAAGATTTTATACTATTGGAAGAAGAAATAAACTCATGGATGATAAAGACAGGATAATAATTGAAATGCTTACTGAGGATGCCAGAACACCTCTCACAAAAATAGCAAAAAAACTTGGGATTACTGAAGCGGCTGTAAGAAAGAGATTGAAAAATCTCGAGGAGAGGGGAGTAATACAAGGATACACGACAATTGTAAATCCTTCAATGCTCGGCTATAGCAACATATCACTCACAGGGATTGACACGGAGCCAGACAAGTTCCTTGAGGTTGCAAAGAAGGTTATGGAATACGACTTTGCCAGAAGTGTTTACATAACAAGCGGAGACCACATGATTATGGTTGAAATCTGGGCTAAGGATGGAGATGAGCTTACAAAGATAATATCAGAAAAAATAGGGAAGATAGAGGGGGTTAAAAGAGTATGTCCTGCGATTGTCCTTGAAAAAATGAAATAACTTCTTTAAAATTGATTCAGAAAGCTCAAAATTTTTATCTGGCATCTCCAGTGGAAATAAAGGGGTCAAATACTTTTTATTCTCTCTGATAGAAGACTTGCTACGCTTACCCTTGACACTGGGCTGAGAACGGTATCTGTGGCAATGATGTCCTCTATTCCTGATTTAAGAATTTCCCCGAAATTCTCCTTTCCAAAAAGAGCGTGGGTTGCTGTTACAATAATCCTTCTGGCTCCCATCGATCTCAGCTTCTTTGCCGATTGCACAACTGTTGCTCCAGTCGCAATTATGTCATCAGCAATAACCACGTCTCTCTCCTTAACATCCGCATTTATCCTCGAAACCACCACATTCTCGGCATCAACCCTTATCTTCTTTATCACAGCCGTTTCAGCATCAAGAACTTCGGAAAAAATTCCGATCCATTTCTCAGATATCTCATCGGGTCCAAAAACCAGAACATCCTGAAGATCAAATTTCTCTCTTACGTATTCTGCAAGCAAGCGCATAGCAGAAACGCTCTCTACCTTATCTGATCTTCCATAAAAATCAACTGCTATTATTCTGTCATACACATCCAGTATTTTCATTGCACTTTCAAGAGCCCTAGCTTCCCCATGAATCCCTGATGTCCCCCTTCTTGAATAAGCCAGGTATGGAGCTATCAAGACTATTTCCTCTGCTCCTTTTTCTCTCAGCAAATCGCCTATAACCCTGCTTTCGAAAAGAATTTCATCTGGATTTGGAAAAAATGTGTTCAAGACAAAAACCCTGCTGGAGATTTTGAACGGGATCCTGATGTATTTTTCTCCGTAAGGCAGGCTCTCTATCTGGATGAAGCTCGGCTCAATACCCAATGCCTTCCCAACCCTCACAGCTATCTCACCATTTGTCCCAGGAATCAGCATCAACCCAAATAGCTTACAAAAACTATTAAACGTTTCCGCTATTTAACTGAGATCCCCACAAACACAAAAAACCTCATTTAAAATCGAGAAGAGTTCATCAAATCCTTTCCAAGTCTTGGCTGATATATTCACGATTCTCTGGGTTAAATTTGTCAGCTCGATGAACTTCATCAGCCCCTCATAATACTCTCCTAGCATACCTTCATCCTTTAAACCACGAATGTAATGGGAGGGATTCTTTAAAACTGACATATCTGACTTGTTGAACGCTATTACAGCACTTAAACCGAGCATTAAGGTGACAGTTGATGCTTGGGTTATGATCGCAGAATATTGAGCTGGTGTTTTTATTCTTGTAGAGTCTACTAAAAAAAGAGATAGCGAGAAGGATGAAAGGGCTTTCACAAATCTCTGCCCAAAGTCTGTATAGAGAAAGAGCTCAAGCTGTCCAGGTGTATCGTAAAGAGCAAAATCAAGATTGTCATTCTCAGGAATGATCTCCTCTATCTTTTCTTCAGCAAGCTCCATTGACTTCAATAAAGCCCCGTTTATTCCAAGCCCAAACCTTCCCATGATCTCTTCAGCTTTAACGAACTTTCTAATATCTCTGCATGGAGTGTAGACTGGTGGAGATGCTGGATCGAGGTTTATCTCACATACAGAATAGCCAGCCTGCCTTAGAAATTCCCCAAAGTTTTTTGTGAAAAGACTCTTTCCACTCCCAGCGGGACCCATTACTATGATGTTCATTTTATCATCCCCAGCAATGCAACTCAAATCTGAAAGCTTGCAGCATTCTCTCTTTCGGAATGTTTTTAACTCTAATTCTTCCCTTCAAGACTGATGATAATCGACTCCCATATTCATGTGTATGAGAAGCCTTGGCATCCTTGGGTTATGAAGTACTTCAAAGAAGCGAATCCTGATATTGACCACGATAGACCGATGAAGAGAGAGGATCTCCTTGCAGTTTTGGATGAGGCTTGTGTTGATTACGCTGTTGTTCTTGCAGAGGATGCTCCAGCAGTTACAGGAA
>WAJY01000007.1 GCA_015523645.1 Geoglobus sp.
TCTTCAGCTCTCTTTCCGCTCCACTCACAAAATTCTCTCAAAACTCCAGCCAGCTCAATTCCCAAAATCTTTTCAATCTCCTTTCCGTTCTCACTCATATCTCACCACCTCCTCTCTTTCTTCCTCCCTTTTGATGAGGGAGGAGCATGAAAAGAGGAATTAGACAGCCTATTTCTATTATAATCAATAAAATACTGGGTTTTTTCAGGTTTGTAATCCTCAGCGAGCTTGAAAATTTCATGAATTTCCTCATCGGAGTATCCAGCTTCAATTAATAGCATCACAAAGTGAACTCTTGCCAGATGCTCAATTGATCCTACATTCTCAGGGTTTACATGTGGATTTCCTAAGTGAATCTTAACAATCTCGGGATTTGCGGAAAGTCTTCCATATTCTCTCAGGGTTTCGGCATAGAGCTTGATTCTCTTCTCTTTCCATCCATTACCGTTTTTAACTTGAAATCTTGGTCTCAGAATTGATTTGAGAGCTTTGTTCGTGCTTATCTTGAAGTCCTCATATTTCAACAGTTTGGCAAAAGATTTTGATTCACTGATTTCAATTGGGTCGTGATTTCTTTTGACATAATGGATCAAACTGATTGAGTCAAGCTTAAGCAGTTTTTCAGGGTTTATCGGTGTGCATCTGTAACCTGAATCTCCATGGATTGTTAATGGCAATCTTGCCAGTCTCCTAAGCTCGATAACATTATAATCAATGGTTTTGAGATTTAGCTTCTCTGCAATTTTAACGGCAACTCTCTTCAATGTCTCTTTTGGATTTTCAAGGGTGATAGGCTTGAAGTCAATGTAAACATGAAATCCTTTCTTTCCTGAAAAGTAAATCCTTGGTTTTATGTTATGATCCAGTAACCAGCCAACCAGTTTCTTCGCTTCTCGAATTGTATGAGAAAGGTTTTCACTGTCCAGATCAATAAACAGCGTATCGATCTCTACCGACGGTTGAATCTGAGTAGTGAAATCCTGATTTGCGATAAAATAAGCTGAAATATAACAGTCTTTGAAATTAAAAGCTCTTACAAGGTTGTAAATTCCTTCACTGCTATTCGCTATAAGATTTCTTGTAAATCCTTTCTTGCCCGTTTTAGCTCCAAATTCTCTTGGGAAGTTTCCTTTGCAATGTGTTTCAAAAGCTGAAATATAATCATTAGTATTCATGGAAAAACACCTCTATTTCGGTTTCATTTTCTTCATAAACTTCTGTAGAATCTTCTGACTCTGAGATTTCTTCTGTGTATCCTCTTTCTTCCCAGAGTTCGAGGAGTCTGTCTCCTCTGAGATAGTATTTTCCAGCCTGCCCCTTTTTGATCAATTTGAGATTTGTTAAAGCTGAGAGGATTGTATTGTGGTGAAGCTGTCCTTCAGTCCATTCTTTCAGCTCTTTTAGAGAAACAAGAATCGATGAATCCTTTGATACGATGTTTAAATTGTTGTAAAGAGCTGTAAGGACTATGTCTTCAATCTCAAAGCGATCTCCAAGTTTCTTCATTGTGCTTTCTTCTGCATACCTCAGAATTTCATCATACTTTTCAGGAAAAACGACCTTGGCAATTGCAAGAATTGGACTCCAGAGGTTGAACTCTCTGCCAGTAAGGTATTTGGTGGGTTTCAGGTTTTTGTATTCCTCATAAATATCCTGCCATAATCCCAAGGCAGTTCTTAAAAGTCCTTCTTTAATTTGCTCAAATCTTGGATCATAATCAAGCTCTTTTCTCCTTTCTGCATATTTCAGATCGTTTGTTTTTGTCAAGATGATAACGATGGATTTCTCTTCAATCTCGGTTGCTCTCCTTGATGCAAGAACCTTGGGACAGTAAACATCAAAATGCTCTATGGTGTTCGGATCTCCTTCCCTACATCGCACAACCTTTGCTCCTTTCTCTGCTCCAGCTTCAAGAATAGACTCAATTGCTGGTGCAAGGTATGGGTTTTTCAAAAGTCTGTGGTATTCGTCAAGGATTAACGTTGGTTTAGCTCTTTCAATTAATCTGAAAAGCGGTGCTTCCTTTGATGCAACAAATTTATCAGTTGAATTCCAAGCTGTTCTGGAGATTATTTGAAGGTTTGTCCCTTTTCCTGATCCTTTTTCAGCTCTAAAATAAAGATACGGATAGTAATTAAACATTGGAAACATGTA
>WAJY01000008.1 GCA_015523645.1 Geoglobus sp.
CTCTATTACCTCGGTTCCCTGATAATCACAGGTAATTATTTTCAGATTTTTGCATCGAAGCATTTCTGAGGCTTTTATCAGTGATCCAGTTTCTCTCTTTTTTGTATCCATGTCATCAATATCGTAGCATACCTGAATCAGCTCCTTAACTTCAAACCCCTCGGTAACAACAAAATCAACCTCTCTCTGCTGTCGGTCATGCCAGTAATAGACCCCCATAGTCGGATAGAAGTAGTATTTCCTTCTGAGGAGCTCAACCGCAACAGCGTTCTCCATCCTGTGTCCGAGGTCTTTCTGACCATATATTCTGGGAAAGCCATTGTCCACAATGTAAAGCTTTGATATACTTCTGATGACCTCTTTCTCGCTGAAACTGAACTTCCTGATTGGTAAAATAAAACCCGTGTCTTCCAGATACGAAAAATACTCGTACACTGTATTTTTGCTCAGAGATGTGCCCGATGACAGTGAGGCATGAAGACTTCTCACAGATATTCTCCTTGAGAAATTTTTTACAGCAAGACGTATGAGAGTCTTCATAACCTGTACCTTTTCGATACCGTATCTCTCTACCAGATCCCTGTAAACAACCATTTCAAGATACTCCTGAAGAGTTCTCAGTTTGAGATGTTCATCATAACCCACTATTTCAGGAAAACCACCAAACTCAAGATACTCTTCCAAATATTTTTTTATCTTCCCTCTGTCGTCCTCAATGAGAGGTTCTTTGATATTTAATCCTTTGAAGACCAAGAATTCCCTGAACGAGAGCGGAAAAAGTCTGAAACTGAGACTTCTTCCTCTCAGCGATGTGGCAATCTCCCGGCTGAAAAGCTTGGATGACGACCCTGTTACAAATATTCTCACATCTCTTCTGTCAAGCAATCTTCTGACGAATCTTTCCCATCCATCTATATTCTGTATTTCGTCGAAGAACAGAAACATCCTCCTTGCTTCCGGATTGTACTTTCTGTAAAGTTCAACGATTTTTGAAAGATCCTTCGAGGTAATTCCATCGAGACGAAGGTCTTCAAAATTTATGTAAAAGATGTTTTCAATGCTGATTTGTTCGAGCAATTTTTTCACTGTCTGATACAATAAATAAGTTTTTCCGACTCTTCTGAGTCCGAATACCGTTATGGTCTTGTTAACATCAACTGGCAGCTCAAGTTCTCTGCTTTTTATTTCAGGTATTCCGAGCCTGTGAAATTCTGCTACCACCTCCTCAAGCACATCCATATATCCCATACCACAAGGACATATTTATGATTTTTGTCCCTTCTAATTAAGACATACCTCAAAAATCATAAATATGTTCCCCGGAATTAACACTGCTCCTCATCACTGGCAGATGCCATCTCTGAGCAGCTGACCTTCCGGGGCTGTTCCATGCCGGGGTTGCCCTAAAATCATTGCAGGAGCATTTGCTCCAGCTCATTCAGGGACCATGCGGCATGGTGTAACCCCAGCGCTTGCAGGGTGCTTCATTGATAGCTTTGCTCTCTCCACACCCTCCCCGGCTGGGGTTAAAAATACTTTAGCAGCTTTGTTGATAAAGATTTACCCTCTCAATCTCTGATCATAGCATGCTTTAGTTCCCTAGCCTTTTCCTCAATTTCGCTAACTGCATCTTCTCCAAACCTCTCTATTATCTCAACCAAGGCACTACCAACCACAACTCCGTCTGCCCCTGCGCTTATAAGCTCTCTAGCATGCTCAGGCTTTGAAACTCCAAAACCTACAGCCAAGGGTTTGCTGCATATTTTTTTGGCTCTATCAAGCAAATCAAAAGCCAAATCCGAAAGCTTGTCTCTCGCACCGGTTGTACCATAAAGAGAGATCAGATATATGAAACCAGAGCTTGCTTTATCGATCATTTTCAGCCTATAATTGGAAGTATTCGGTGCGGCAAG
Source organism: Geoglobus sp. (assembly GCA_015523645.1). Lineage (GTDB taxonomy): Archaea > Halobacteriota > Archaeoglobi > Archaeoglobales > Archaeoglobaceae > Geoglobus. The sequence continues at coordinate 1,914 of WAJY01000008.1, forward strand.
GAATATGGTTTTCATATCATGCTTTTTGCAGGTGTTAAGATATTCTCCAGCCTCCTCCAATGGCAAATCCACAACTATCAAACCGTCAACACCTGATTCTCTGGCATCTCCAACAAATCTCTCCACTCCCATTCTATACACCGGATTGTAGTATGTCATTATCACAACAGGTGTGTCTGAGCTCTTCCTGAAGTTCCTGACTGTCTGGAAAACATCTTTAACTCTAGTTTTAGCTTTCAATGCCCTGTAATTTGCTTTCTGAATCACTCTTCCATCCGCCATTGGATCGCTGAATGGGATGCCAAGCTCTATCACATCTACATACTTATCCAAGGCAAGCATGAATTCTAGTGTGGCTCTGATGTTAGGGTCTCCGGCTGTTATGAACGTTATTAAACCGGGTGGTTTGAACATTCTAGCCCCTCCATAACAATTCCCAAGTCCTTGTCTCCTTTCCCAGAGAGGTTTACAACGACAATCTCATCCTTATCCATCTCACCCGAAATCTCAATTGCATAGGCTAATGCATGTGCAGATTCCAAGGCTGGCAGAATGCCTTCTGTCCTGGATAGCTCGAGAAATGCTTTGAGAGCCTGATCATCTGTTACTGCTGTGTATTCCACCCTACCGCTCTCTTTCAGGTAAGCATGCTCAGGTCCCACTCCAGGATAATCCAAACCCGCTGCAATGCTGTGGGTGGTTGCAATCTGCCCATCCTCGTTCTGAAGGAAGTATGAAAGCATCCCATGCAAAACTCCTTTTTCTCCCGCATTTATAGACGCGGAATGCTTTCCGCTTTCAATTCCCTTTCCAGCAGCCTCAACACCAACGAGCCTCACCTTATCATTTATAAATGGATAAAAAATTCCAATAGCATTGCTGCCGCCACCAACGCAAGCTATTATACAGTCTGGCAAAGATCCCTCGATTTTAAGCATCTGCTCTTTTGTCTCTCTTCCAATGACAGATTGAAAATCCCTTACAATTGTAGGATAGGGATGGGGTCCAACAACTGAGCCAATCAGATAGTGGGTGTTTTGAAATGTCTCTACCCAATCCCTCAAAGCTTCGTTAATTGCATCTTTTAAAGTTCTGCTCCCACTCTCCACGGGTATAACCTTGGCTCCAAGCAGATTCATTCTGAAAACATTAGTTTTTTGCCTTTCAACGTCTTCGCTCCCCATGTATATCTCAGTCTTCATTCCGAAAAGAGCTCCTGCTATGGCAGTAGCAACTCCGTGCTGTCCTGCTCCTGTCTCAGCTATGAGCCTTTCCTTGCCCATATATCTAGCAAGTAAAGCCTGCCCAATTGTGTTGTTTATTTTATGTGCTCCGCCGTGAAGCAGATCTTCTCTCTTCAGATAAATTCTAGCTCCTCCGACTTTTTCTGTCAGGTTCTTCGCAAAGTACAATGGAGTCGGTCTTCCGGCAAAGTTTTTCAGGTAATAGTCCAGTTCTTGTTTAAATTTCTCGTCATGCCTCACTTCCTCATAAGCTTTTTCAAGCTCCTCCAATGGAGGAATAAGAACCTCAGGCACATATCTTCCACCAAATTCTCCGAACTTCATTTAATCACCCCTGACTTAGCCGCCATTACGAACTCCCTAACCTTGTCCTCCTCTTTCCTGCCATTTACCTCAACACCCGAGATTACGTCCACTGCAAAGGGTCTTACAATTTCAATTGCTCTCTGCACGTTCTTGCTATTGAGACCTCCTGCAAGAATAAGCGGTGTTTCGATCCTTTCTTTAACTCTTCTTGCAATATCCCAGTCGAAAGTCATCCCGGTTCCGGCTGGTCTGTCAGTTTTTGAATCAAGAAGGATCGCATCTGCAACTCCTGCATATGCTTTAGCCACATCTACCGCATCTCTCCCATAAACCTTTCCAGTTCTGACATCAATTGGAAGGGCTTTTATCACTTTAATTCCGCTCTCTTCCTTGATCTTTCTTACCTCCTCCTTATTTTCATTTCCATGTAATTGAACAGCATTTGGCTTCGAACACTCGATGATTTCTAGCACATCCTCAGCACTACCGGTTGTTACAACTACCGTGTAGACAAAGGGTGGTGTTTTTGATATCAATTTCCTAGCCTCCTCTCTAGAAATATTCCAGGGAACATCCGATGGATACTCTGTCACAAATCCTACAGCGTCTGCATACTTAATGCAGACATCAAGCTCCTTCTCATCCCTTATTCCGCAAATTTTAACCTTCATGAACGATTCCTTTAAACCTTGAATGTTTTAAAGCAGAGCAGAGTCATCGTCTTCTCTATCCCATTTATTGACTGTATCTTTTCGGTTATCACGTCAGAGAGTGCACCATACTCCCTAACCTTAACCTTCACCACTAGGTCATAAATTCCGGCAACAGAATGAACTTCCACAACTTCATCCATCTTGGAAAGCTCCCTTGCAACCTCCTTTACCTTACCTTTTTCAATGTTGATTAAAACTATTGCAGTTACAGGTTCCACCATCATCACCTATACATTTCTTGACTCTGTTATAAATTCTTCCAGCTTCTTCATTGCCAGTCCCTCATCAATTATGTTCTTAGCTGCCTCAACTCCTTCTTCAAGTGAGGAGACTTTACCGCCAACATACAAAGACCCTGCAGCATTTAGCACAACAGCATCCCTTCTCGCACCCTTCTCTCCAGCAAAAATTCTCTTAATCACCTCAGCGTTGTATTCAGGCGTTCCACCGGCTATGTCTTCTATTGAGCACCTCTCGATCTTGAAATCTTCTGGAGCTATCTCGTACTTTTCAATCTTCCCCTTCCTAACCTCAGCCACAGCTGTTTTTCCTATGGGCGAGATTTCGTCCAAGCCATCAAGTCCATGCACGACAAGAACATGATCATAATTCAGGGCTGAAACTATCTCGGCAACTATGTTTACTAAATCGGGTCTGTAAACTCCAAGCACATGCCTTCTCGCATCAGCAGGATTTATGAGTGGACCGATTATTGTGTAGAAGACCGTTTTTATTCCAAGCTGACTTTCAGGCTCCAAGACCTTTCCCATTACAGGATGGAAAAGAGGAGCGTAGAGAAAGGCTATGCCTACTTTCTCTATCAGCCTTTCAGCCTGCTTTGGATTGATGTTTATATTCACACCTAGAGCCTCTAGAACGTCTGCAGACCCTGAAAGGGATGAGATTGACCTGCTTCCATGCTTTGCAACAGCAACCTCGTTTGCTGTAACTATGGCATTTGCTGTGGATATGTTGAAGGTTGTTAGCCCACCTCCAGTACCGCAGGTATCAACAAGCCTGTCGACATTTGGCTTTATCATGTTGCATACGTCCTTCATCCCCTTAACTATCCCGGCAATTTCCTCAATTGTTGGTCCTTTCATCGTTAGCCCCATTAGAAAGGCTCCTATCTGTGCATCACTAAGCTTATCATCTTTTAGTGCTAAAACAAAATCGTAGGTTTCGCCTTCAGTAAGGTTGTAACCATCAACCAGCTTTTTAAGGATATTCTTAATCTCCACACAACCACCTCCTTACTAACTTTCCAGCAACATTCTCAATGTTTTCAACCACCTGATCAAACTCCTTCCCCTTTGCTAATAGGTGCGCCATCAATGTAGCTAGACTCATTGTTCAGGATTTTACCTGTCACATAAGTTCATTCAAAGAATAAGTATTTAAGCTTTTCTATTAAGATTAGTCTTGCAATGAATGATGAATGCAAATGGTGAATAAGAAGATTTTTAAATTAAAATAATAAAAATTAAATTTTATTTTGAAATTAAAGAAGGCAGTGTGAAGGATCACATGAAATACTTCTCTATCTCCTCGATGTTTTTTCCGACCTCCATGTAATGCTCGACTATCTTGCTAACTGCCTCACGTAGATGCTTGTGGGCTGTGCTCTTCGCAACTCCCATCGCATCTGCAATATCCTTGATTGTCACCTTCTTCTTAGAAGAGAAGTATCCCATTTCGCATGCGGTTTTTATAATTCTCATCTGACTTTTTGTCAGCAGGGGTTTTGTCTCCACTATCTTCTTCACCTCCTCAACCCTCCAGTTCCCTATTTTTTTCAATCTATCGTAGGCTTGCTTCAGCATCGCCAAGCTGGGTGCAAAAACCGTGTATATCTTGTCTCCGTTTTCAACCTTTATCGGTGGTTTTATGAAGCAATAGGAATCTTCAAATGCCTTTATCCCGCTCACATCCCTGATAACTGCAAGAAAATCGAGGGTTGTGGGTGTCTTCTCAAGTATTTGGAGGAATCTTGTACTCTCGTGATTCTCGATGATATCAAAATACTTCTTTGGATTCCCATCCATTCTGGTTATTCTTGCCAAAAAGAGGGCATCTTCCTCATTGAGAATTATATATTCGAGAAGTTCCATGCTCATTCCACCATCCTGAGTTGCAACTGCAAGAGAACATGTGTGCTGACTCACCCTAACCTTTGCAACGTACATGCGGATATGTCCACCTTAAATTATTAATAATTAATTTTAGACATGTCCACTTTCATTCCCAAACATGTCTGCCAAAGTGTATTTCTTTAATGGATTGAATTAAAATAGTGGTGATCGGATGTGAAGGAGATTTTTGAGAAAATGGTTGAAGAAGCCATGGAAGCCCAATGGGCAGATGTAAAAACTGTTAGAGAAAAGAGAGGAAAGGAGTTTGTAATAGATGACGTGAAGGCGTATGTTGATGCCGCAAACAAGATGAAGGCAGTCGGAAACCAAAGCAAGGCTGTTTTCAGATTGCACGTGGACAGCATAAATGCTCATTTCGACATCCTCAGAAGCCTGACAAAAACTATCAGACCTGAGGATGATCCATTTGTTGAGCACTACCAAACTCCAGCAATTCTTGAAATACTTTATGATGAGGATGAGAGCTTCAGAAAGAGCATGGAGGTGTTTATTGAGGCAATTGGGAAGAGTGAAGCCTTGATCGGATTAGAATGTACAAGGAGGTATGGAGGTTTTTACGGACCAACTTGTGTTGTTGACTTCGCCCTAGTCCCTGGAAGCACGAGCAATGTTGTGAACAGAATTCTGAAAACAATTGACATTCCCGAGCATCACAAACAGGCAATTCTTGCTGCCAAGTCATGGGGTATGAACACGTCATATGGAATTGGCGAGGTCTTTGCAAAGGAGATAGAGAACGGTGCAACATTGAGTGATGCGGTAAAAAAGGAGATTGAAATGCTTCAGCTTATTTACGATCAGCCCACTGAAGGACAGGCAAGGCTAATGGATGAGATAGGGCATACGTCATTTGATGTGAGGGAATACATGAGTAGATACAAGAAGAGAATGGAGGGAGCGGTAAAAGAGGCGATTGATGATGGAGTGCATTACGGAAACATTGTGACAGTGCCAGCTTATTGTGTTGGAGACATAGCCCACCACATAGCCCAGTCAACCTTCAACATGTGCAAGGATGATGTAGTGATGGCTGTTATTGAGGCTGTTACTGAAGTCATGGATTCAACGCTAAGAAATGCGATAGACAAATTTGAAAATGAGTATCAGCCCCTTTCCCTAGCTACAGGAGCTTCAGCCGTTGCAACAGAATACATTCTGGAGTTGGATGGTTTTACAGCTCCAATGATTGTCGATCTGCTGACAAAGAGATTCCATAACTACGTTCAGCTTTACCCAACAAGAGGAGGAGCTGCGGAGCTTCACAACCACGATTTCATGGACATGATATATAGAGGGTGGAAGTATCTGGACAAGGCAAGGAGAGACAGAAATGGGTCTGAAAAGAAGCTTGTGCCAAAAGTTGGTGGTTTTGAGGTAAACCTCGATCCAATACATGAAAATGAGGTGCTTATGAATCCGCAGCGCTACACATATCCGGGATGTGCGATAAGTGTTAGGTTCTCAGCCTTGATGAGACTTGCGGACTATCCTTGCCTGCTTACAAGCGAACCAGTCACAGCAACGATGGTTACAAATGTGATTGCTTTGCACAAAGAAACGCCAGGGGCACCAGCTAGGGTGTGCAAGGATTGCGCTACAGCAGCCTTAATTGATGTCAGGCACGATTACTGCCAGTGGAGAGAGGCTGTTTGACCAACTTTTTCTTTTTTATAAGGTGAATGTCATGAAATGCTACATCTGCAAAGAGCAAGGAATGGACACCGATGCGGTGGCTATATGCATTGTCTGTGGAATGGGTGTCTGCATGGATCATCTGGTTAGGGAGGAAATTGAGTTATGGGAGGGAGGTTACCCGTTTCCTGCTAAAAAGCTGAAGAAAACAATTCCCAGAATTCTCTGCACAATCTGCCATGATGCAATGGAGGGGTGAGCATGAGTGATTTGATGAAAAGAAGCTTGGCAGAACTTGTTGGAACATTCATTCTTGTTTTTTTTGGTCCAGGAGCTGCTGCAATAACGCTGATGATTGCTAAAGGAGCAGCAAAGCCAAATGAGTTCAACATAGGTATTGGAGCCCTTGGAGGTCTTGGAGACTGGCTAGGAATAGGTCTCGCTTTCGCATTTGCAATAACCGCCTCTATCTACGCTCTTGGAAGGATCTCAGGATGCCACATAAATCCAGCAGTTACGATTGCACTTTGGGCAACAAAGAGATTCCCAACAAGCGAGGTTTTGCCATACATTCTAGCCCAGCTTATCGGCGCAGCCCTAGGAAGCTTTGCATTTGCTGCAGTTGCAGGAATTGATGCGGTTACAGTTGGGGGGCTGGGAGCGACGGCACCATTTCCGGGAATAAGCTATGCTCAAGCAACGCTTGCTGAATTTATAGGAACATTTCTGCTTATGTTTGTCATAATGGGTATAGCAGTCGATTCAAAGGCTCCACAGCAATTTGCCGGTTTGATAATCGGTCTGACCGTTGCGGGAATTATCATAACCATAGGTAACATCTCTGGCTCCTCGCTTAATCCAGCCAGAACATTTGGTCCTTATCTCGGGGATTCTTTGATTGGGGGAATAAACCTCTGGAACTTCTTCCCAATCTACGTTGTTGGACCGATAGCCGGAGCGGTATTTGCAGCCTTTCTCTACGATTATCTAACAAAATGATTTTTAATATTTTTAAGAAAATTAAAACAATATTGTTCTCTTGTGCTCCTTATACTTTTTTGCAGCCAGATAAACATTGTAAAGTTCTATCTGTATCCCTTTTCTCTTCAGCCAGCTAAAGAATTTTCTGGATTCTTCTATGTATTCATCAAGGCTTTTAAACCTTGTTATAAAGCAGAGGTTGTATTCCGAGCCGGCAATTTCAAAAACTTGCTCAACGAAGTCGAGTTTTTTCAGCTGCTCTATAAGCACATCGATGTGGTCATAGGCATTGTAAATCGAGATAAAATTGACTGCAAGCATGTTTATTCCAAGCTTGTCATAATTAACCTCCCACATCCCTTCTTTTAGCTTTTTTAGATACTCTTTCTCTTCTAAATTCCTTATTCTGTTTTGAACGGTTCTTGTGCTAATACCAAGCTCTCTTGCTATCTCTTCTTGTGTCTTCGCCCTCACTATTCCCTCAAGAATTTTCATGTCCACTTCATCTAGTGCATTTTTCATAACGTCAGGTTGTGTGTTGGAGATTCTAAAAATTTTCTCAATGTTACTAAACAAGCATTTGCTAGAGAAACAAAATCTCAATTCTTTGTTTGTTTCGTAATCCCAACAAACTTTACGGATTAAATTTCGTGAATTAATACCAAATTCCAAAATTTTTTCGTATTTCACGAAAAGATTATATATGAGTTTTGACACTAATATTCATGAAAAATAGAGGGGGTAGCAAAAATGGGAGAAAGTGGTAGATTGCTGATAGCTATCGATGCGGGAGGCACAATGACTGACGTTTTTATATGCGACGATGCTGGTAAGTTCACAATTGGAAAGGCATTAACAAACAAAGTGGATGAATCAATAAGCTATCTTGAGGGTGTTAAAGATGCATGCAGTTACTGGGATCTAAAGGATGATGAGGAGGTGCACAAGCTTACACTGGTTGATATATACACCGGCACTCTGATGCTCAACACTCTTTTGGAGAGAAAAGGAGACAAAGTTGGTTTAATCGTTACAAAAGGTCAGGAAAGCATGTACATCCATGAGAGAGGACACACATGGCTTGGATATGGATGGGAGGACATTCTCCATCACAAAACACACAGACATGTGGGAACCGAGATGTTCAAGTTGAACAGAAAGCTTGTGAAGGGTGTTGCAGAGAGAATAGCGAGTGGTTCCTATTTCTACGTTACCATGCCAGGCTCCGTTGAGGTGCCATTGAATGAGGATGAGGTCAGAAAGGCTGTCAATGAGCTATTAGACGAGGGTGTAAAGGCGATCGGGATAGTGTTCATGTTCTCTTACATTGTTAGAGTAGCAAAGATGGATGACGGAACAAATATTATTGCCTGGATAGATGGAAACCTTGAAAGTCTCAAGCCAGATATTAAGGTAAGGTTGGTGATACATCCAGATAGAGATCCAATTTACAGCCTTCAAGTGGTGAATGAGGATGAGTTATATATTCAGAATTCTCAAAGAGCTTCCAGAGCACAGACCCTTTTACCGATATCTGAACATGAGGGTTGAAGACATAGGAGAGGGTTGGTGCAAACTTTTCCTCCCATTTGATGAAAAGCTAACAATTGGCAATAATGTTATACACGGTGGAGTCGTAGCATCTCTAATGGATGTTGTAGGCAGCATGGCATCATCAACCCTGACAAAGAAAAGGGCTCCTACAGTGAGCATAAAGATTGATTTTTTGAGAAAAGCTTACACAGATCTAATAGCATTTGGTGAGGTTGTGAAAAGGGGGATGAGTGTGGTTTTCACAAAAATAGAGACGCATGATTCAAAAGGAAATTTAATTGCAACAGGATCAGGGATTTATGGTGTTAGTGATGAAGCTTTCAGCTTTGGAGGTTCGGATTATGAAATCTGAAAGTTCAAAATTCAGATTCCAGCTTATGTATAAGTGCATATGTGAGGTGGGAAAGTATTATGAGAATCTTGTCAATAACAGCAACAAAAAGAAAGAGCGGAAATAGCATACAGGCAATAGAATACATATCAAAAAAACTTTCTGCAGAAAATGAGATTTTAAATTTGGCTGAATTCGATATAGAGCCTTGCAAGGCATGTTATGCATGTTTGTACGGTGTGGAATGTAAAATAGAGGATGAGGTTTACGCAATTTATGAAAAACTGAGGAATGTTGATGCGTTGCTCATCGTTTCTCCAACATACTGGCTTGATGCAACAGCCAGAATAAAAGCCTTATTGGACAGGAGTTTCATGGCAATCCCATATCTGGATGATTTCTCAAGAGTTAGATCTGCAATCATAACCCTACACGGATTCAACGAAATGAGAGGATGGGCTTCATCAACTCACAACGTGCTTGCAAGAGTTTTGGGAACAGACCTTCTTGTCAGCGTGGAGATTCACGCAGCTCTACCTGGAGAGATCTTTACAAAAGAGGAGAACATGAAAAAACTTGACATGGTTGTTGATGCACTGAAGAACAACAAAAAGATTGTTGGCGAGGGTCAGTGTCCTGTTTGTTTAGCCTCATCATTCAGGGTTGAAGATGGAAAAATAAGATGTCTGCTGTGCAACTCTATTCTCGATTGCAACATGAATGTTGTCAGGAGTGGAGAGATGTTTTCAAGTCATGAATGGTTGAAAAATCACTATGAAGAGCTTAGGGAGCTTAAGGAAGAGTTCAGGATTAAGATGGATGAGCTGAAAAGGGCTAAAGCAAAGTATCTTGGAGAGTGATGAGTTGAGAGATATGATCCAGATCGAAATGATAGAGATTGGAAAATTAAAAGCATTAGGAATAAAAATCGAGCTGGCAAATGCCCCAATTCTTATAATTAAAGGAGAGAAGGGATTCCTTGCATGCGGATACTTCAGAGTGGGCGTAGCCAATTATCTCGGCGATGCAATGGCTATTGTAACAGGTGTTGAAAGTTTTCAGGAAATGCTCAATTCTAAGGTTTCAATGGTTTCAGAAAAAGCTAAGGAACTTGGAATAGAGGTTGGAGATACAGGTAGAGAGGCTTTGATGAAGCTATTTTAAATCCAAAAACCGTTACCTTTTTCTATTAGCTCAGAAACTGAGAAACATGGTAGAGGTTGAAAGGTTGAGTGACAGCATAACCCTATACAAAGTTGGTGTCATCAACTATTATGTTGTCGAAGGAGAAGAAACTGTGATTTACGAGTGTGGTCTTAGCTGTTCAGCAGAAAAACTTCTGGAGGAGCTTGAAGCTGAGCCAGACTATGTTATAATCCCACATGGACACTTTGATCATGTTGGCGGAGCTGTTGTTTTCAAGGAAGTCTATCCTGACGTGAAAATTGTTGGTCATCCTGCCTTGCCAAAACTGGCTGAAAAAGAGAAGGTTCAGAACGCATGGAAAAATGATAACAATGCATTATGCAGGAATTTCTTTAAGGAAGA
>WAJY01000009.1 GCA_015523645.1 Geoglobus sp.
CCCGCAAAATGGTCAGCGACGCTCTTAGACGCCTGAAAACAGGCGGTAAAGTTAGAAAAGTGAAGAGAGGGGTCTGGGAGCTTACCAGAAACGGCTGGATCGAATTAGCCAACTACCATATAAGAGTTAAACCCATTCCTGAAGAATTAATTTCTCCAACACTGAGTGTGATCATCGAGGAAATGCAGGAGTCAATTGACTGAAACAGAGTATGGCTCGAACCTCTTCATCCACTTTCTTATCGAGACAGTGCTGGTTCCGAAGCTCCTTGCAATTCTCCTCTTCGGGATGGGTTTTCCTCTAGCCCTGTAAATCATCGAAACAAGAGAAGCAGTCACAGCCCTCATCGAACCGGTTGGATTTAGTGCTGAGGATTTAAGAATTCTGTAAACCTCATCAGATACATCTTCATATCCTTTCAGTATGCAGAGCTTCCTTGCAAACTCAGCATAGTCATCCGGCTGTGCAACAATTCTTTCATTGAACAGTCTCAGGTATTTGAATCTGACCTTTCCTATGTGCATGACATCCCTTGCTGTTAGAGGGTAGTGCAGAAGCCTTGATGCAATTACCAAGCACGTTGCAACAAAATCTCTCGGATTTCTAACTCTTTTCCCCTCAAAATACGGTCCATGCATGATCTCCCAGAGAAGTTCTTTCAGGTCATCGTCAAAATCCTTTATATCCTCAGCTACAGGTTCATGCGACAGAGACCACCTGTAGCATCTTGGATTGCAGTATCTTCCCGGATTGCTGTGAGGTCTTCCACACCACTCACACTCTCTCATTCAAATCTGCCTTGTTTCGCTACAGTTAAATAATTTACTGAAAAAATTGTGTAAGGAGGCTGTAAACATGCAGGAGGGGTTAACGAAGAAGGAGGTATTTGATATACTTGAGAAGAAGATATATGCTGAGAACACAAGGTATCAGCTCACTTCATTCTTCATGCAGTTTTTCAGAGACAACGAATTGCTGAATCAGGATACGGCTCTTGAATATCTGGCTAAACTCAGAAAGGTGAGATCGGAATCCTCAATAATAACGTATGGGAAGTTCATGAAAGCCCTGCTAAACTATGCTGGATTCAAGACAGACAGGATGAAGTTCACGGGTTCAGAGCATCAGCCAACGTATCTTGAAGAGCCAGAACTGCACAAGATCTGCGTGACACCATCAAAGCTCAGGGATATTCTGATCCTCAGATTCATGGGTTTCCTCGGAATGAGGAGGGGAGAGGTTGCATCACTAAGAGTTTATGATGTCGATCTCAACAATAGAGAGATACTGATAAGGGCAAGAGCAAGCAGAGGTAGAGATAAGGTGAAGTCGAAGAAAGACAGAAAGGTTTTCATCGACTCAACAACCCTTGATCTCCTCAAGGAGTATTTTGAAACGCAGGTTACGGATATTGACAGCTACCTCTTCAATATATCAGGCAGACAGATTGTCAATATAGTAAAGAAGTATGCAAGGGAGGCAAGGGTTGTACCAAAAGGTCTTGACACCGACAGATATGTTGAGGGTAAAGCTCCCTGGGAATATGTCAGCCCGCATACGCTCAGGCACAGTTTTGCAATAATGTTTCTGAAGAGAGGAGGAAACATAAGAACCCTGCAGAATCTGCTCGGACATTCATCCCTTGAGGTCACCCAGATGTATCTTAGGTGGATTCCGGATGTTGACAGAGAGGAGTATTTGAAGGTTATAGGTTGAGTTGTGGGGTGGTTAGGTGGCGAGAAAAGTCAGGTGCAATAAATGCGGACATGAGTGGCTGACCAATGCACAGAATCCAAGATGCCCAAAAAGAGATTGCAAGAGCAAGGATGTTACCCAGATTGATGAGATTAAACCAGCCCAAGACATGGATGTTCAGGGTAACAGTACAGAGCTCCTAGAAATTGTTACGAGAATTGAAGGTGAAAAAGCAATTCCTATAGATACCGAGAGCTTTGAAAAACTAATTTACCTCTCCGAGATTTTAAAAATGAAACCTGAAGACATACTTGCAAAGCTGATTGATAACCTTTTCACAGTTGCAGCACCGGTTCTAGTCCCTCAATCAAGGGTGATAAGATCATCAGTCACGGATTACTACGAGATAGATATGCCCTGGTTTGAGGGCAAAAGATTCAGGAAGCTCAGCATGAAGTTCGGCAGAATGGCTGATGCTCTCAGGGTTGCAAGGGCTTTCACAAACGAGGGCACATCTGCTGTTGTTGTCGAGGAGAATGGCAGGTGGAGGGTGTATTACGAGGTTCCGGAATCAGTGGATCTCTTGGTTCCAAATCTTTCAGACTTTGCAGGGAGAAAGCTATCTCTGAGGCTTGGAGGGTATTAACCCAAAAATGGGCATGTGCAAAAAACTAAAATACAAGTTTTTACAATAAGGATTAAATGAGTGTTGATAGCGGAGACATAGTAAAGATAGGGGTTGTCAGAAAGAGAAAGAGAATAAACGTCGGAAATCTCTTTGAAGGAACAAAGCAGGTTGCCCTTGTGCAGAGAAATGGTCTTATTTACATTGAACCTGCTGACCACATAATCAAGGTCACAAGCCTGAGCAGACTTCATCTTGGAAGGGCATCAAAAATTCTGGATCTGAATGAGGGAGACAAGTTCATGATTGTGAAAAATGTTGATGGCTATGTTCTCCTGAAGGTGAATGTTAATCTGGGTGGTGAAAATGAGAAGTTATGATGAAATGAAGAAGCTTGCAGAAAGAGCTGTGAAAATTGCAGAGAAAATGAATCAGCTCGGTCTCTCATATCTCCTGAGAAGCAACAACGAATTTGGGGGAGTGATTTTCAGCATTGAAGATACTCTTATCAATGGAGACAGGAGGAGGATTGCACACATCATAGGTCCAGATTACAAGCTTTACAGAGAGTATCTCGATTACAAGGAGGAGGGAGCACTTGATGTGATTGATGCCAGAATTCTCACTTTTCCTGACTCTCCTTTTGTTCTGACAGCAAGAACAAGACCAGCGCTGACAGATGAGGAGAACGATCTCGAGTTTATCATAGTTGGTGACAGGGCAAATCAGCTTGCAAGACTGAGAATTGAGGTTGACAAGAGAAACGCTGAAATAAAGGAGCTCTCCTTCCTTCTGGATTCTGCCATGAAGCGAATTGATGCTCTTGAAACAGAGCTTAAGACAAAGTCTGAGGAGATAAGAAGAAACTTCGAAGTTGTCAGGAGCGTTACTGAGGAGAACACAAGGCTGAGGAGCTACCTGTCTCAGCTAACAACCCTTGTAGAGCAGTACATGATAGGTGATTACGAGAAGACAGCAGCTCTGGAGCATCTCCTGCAGAAGGCAAAGACGATAGGAAGAGCACAGGCAATGGATGTTTATGATATGGTGGAGCAGGTAGTTAAGAAGCACAGAAAGATACAGGATGAGATAGCGATGATGACGATTCCGGATGTTGGAGACATTAACAAGAGCTTCAGAGAGATCTTGAGAGAAATGCTTCCTGATATTGCAAAATCGATAACACCACATGTGATAGAAGCTCTAAAAACAAGTGGAGTTAATGTTGAGGGGATAGATACAAGGAAGATTGCAAAAGAGGTTGCTGAAAAGCTGAGAGAAGAGCAGGTGGCTCATGCTTGAGGAAAAAGCCCTAAACATAGTTGAATTTTATGAAGTTCTTGAAGATTTCCTGGATGCTGTGAATAGCGAGAGCTGGGCTAGAGCTTACTACCACTTCACGAGATTCGAGAATGTCGTGAATGTCACAATGATGATGCTTGGGAAGATGAACGGGTTAGAGGACGAGTTCAGAAAGCTCAGAAATGCTCTTGTTTTCACCCCTGAGAGAGTCAGAAAGACGATAGTCAAGGAGAAGATAAGCACACTCCTTGCAAAGCTAGGCAGATACGGGCTTGGAGTCCACATGTATGATTCATCAGAGCTGAACATTCCTGAAGCTGACATGATAGAGGGCATATACTATAGCGTGAGGTGGCTTGACAGGGCAATAATGAGATACAAGATCATGGCAACTGGAAATGTTGTGGTTAAGAATCCAAAGAAGACAGAAATCTCGGCTCTCTGGCTGAGCAAGATGTACTGTGAGAAACTTCTTCACGATCTCATGACTCTCGAAAGCTCGATCCCGGAAATCATCAGCATAAGGGAGAAAATGAAAACGATTGTTGAAAACCTTATGGTCAGGCTTGGCGATTCTCCAGATGATAGCATTGAGGAGATTACAAACAGTCTTTCCCAGCTTGTCAGCCTCTCAAGGACGATGTATGAGATAGTAAAGTCTCCTGAGAGGGCAAGGGCAATAAAGGACCTTGCTGAAAAGAATCTCGGAATTTCTCTTCCTGAGGTTGAATATCTTGTGAGACATGAGATCAGTCAGAGGACTGCTGAGACTCCAAAGCCAGGATCATTTGACTGGGTTGATGAGGACTGGAAGAAAATACTCATCCATCCAAATTCATTTGTAATAATCGGAGCAAAGGGGCAGGGAAAATCACAGCTCGGTCATACGCTGCTTGAATACTACGCATCAACCTACAACATAGATGCCTACCTCTTCTCACCATTTGGCAAGGATATAGTCTACAAGAAGGTCAAGGATCTGCCAAGCTGGATAAAGGTTGTTGACAAGTTCGGTGAGATAGGGACAGACAGTGTTGTTCTCTTCGATGAATTCCACAACATAGCCCATGCAAGGAGAGGAATGTCAAGCGAAACCCTGGCAATTGACAAGCTTGTCGAACTTTCAAGACAGAACGATCAGACACACATCTTTGTCACCCAGAGGTCATCAAAGCTTGACAGAAACCTGATAATGAGCGATGCAGTTCTGATGATCAAGAAACCATCTATTATGCAGGTCAATCTTGAAAGGCAGGAGCTCAAGGACTTTATTCTCGAAGCATCTGACGAGTTTGACAAGCTGAAAAAAGACCTTATGAGGGAGATAGGTGATGAGAGACAGGTTGAGGAGAGGATCAAGTCCTATGTTTACATTGTATGTGAGGAGTTTTCCTCCAAAAAGAAATACGGTAAGATGAAGCAGCACGGAATGGCTAGTTACTGGAGTGAAGCTCTGTCAAAAGTTTTCAGAGGTGCTTGAAATGATAAAAACGTTCTTTGTCAGACCGGTTAGGTTTGTTTTCCACATGAGGTATGACTGCCCTGTCTGCAAGGCTGTCGAGAATTATGTTGTCAAGCCCCTTGAGGTGGTTGGTATTGCGTGGTTTGAGAGAGTTATAGCCACAATGGATAGAGGAGGGATAAATTACTCGGAAAACAAGCTGATACATGGTGGAAGGGAAATAAAAACTCCTCTGATTGCCCTCTATGAAACAGGCTCACCGAGAATCAGGGTGAAGTACTTTTCAGTTCCAAAGAGCGAGGACAGGTTATTGGGTGTAGCTCTCATGGCAAAATCACTCATTAAGGAGATAAGCAGACTCAGAAACATAGATGAGAATGCAATATTCGATTCACATCCAGCTCTGAGAGAGTTGAGGGAGGTGGTAGGTTGGAGTATGTAATTCTCCCGAAGCCCGGATACAGCATTACAGATCTCATGATGGAGGGTTTCAACATAAAGAATTCGATCATAGTTAAGAGGATCGGAGGAATTGTTGTGGAGGAGCATCCATACACGGAATACAACTTCAGGAGATACAAACCGCTCCCTCCTCCAGGCTATTCAAAGAGAGAAATTCTATTCGTGGGTGAGAGGGGATACACCATCGGCAAATACTACCTCGGAGATTATCTCTATGGTGGCTGGAATCCATACAAGCAGGCAATAGTTATGTCCGTTGAGCAGAGGAAGGAAATGACCGAAGACGAGATCATGGATGTAATATTTCTGGATTTGAAATGGCTCAGAAGAACAGATAGAAACCAGAAGTTCATTCTCAACCTCCTTCGCTCCCTCTCAAGAGCCGGCTTCCTCAACTATGTTAAGGGGCTTTACGAGAGAGGAGACAGGAAGATGCCTCTTGAGGATAATGTCGTTCCGCTGAAGAGGGGTGTTGAACCTGTTGTTGCAGAGATATGGAACTTCATCTCCATGCAGGAGAAGACTGCAAGCTACAGAGATATCTATACCTACATGGTGAAAGATCTTGGATGGATTCAAACAGATGAAACGCTTGGAGAAGCAAGATCTCAGCTCAAAGCCTATCTTGAAGTGATGCTGATGAAAGAGTATATAAAGTATGTTGGACAAGATATGTTTACGGTATTTAAATCTCCGGAGGTGAGACCTTGATTGGTGGAAAAAGGGGTATTAGGGTTATTGAAAAGACAATAAAGCTGAGCGATATTGAGCCTGATGTATGCAGATCGGAGCTTGGCGGTTATTATGAATCGGAAGATGAAACATGCATAATCAAGCTCAGATTTGATGAGAGCAAACCTTATGAAGTTGATCTAATAGAGATCAAAAGGAGGAGTGTTTAGGGGGTGATATAATGGGATTTGGTAGGATTGTTAAGGACAGCGAGACCCTGAAAATAATAAGGGGCATATCACAGGATGCATGCGAGGTTCTCGGAGGAACATACGTTAATGAGAATGGAGAGGCAGAGTGCATAATCAGGGAAGAGAAAAAGGGAGAGAACATAGTTCACAAGAAGCCTGCAGAGATCAAAGTTATAAGAGTCTCCAACGGAGAAGGACAGTAGTATGTTTGAGGTTTTTTTAAAAAAGCAGAACATAGCTGAAGCTCTCGACTCAGAATGGGTGATTTCCAAACCTGAGTATGTTGATGTGAATCTTAAAAATCTTGAAACCATAATCATTTTTCCATACAATGAATGCAATCTTGCCTGCAGAATGTGTCCTGTCAAGAATCCCATCAGGGTGGAAAGGGCATTCAGTGCTGATCCTGAGGAGTTCGAAACACATCTGACAGAAGAACAGGTAGAGTGGATTGCATCCTTTTCTCCGAGATCATTCACAGTTCTTGGTGGGGAGCCTCTTATTTCACCAACAACACCGAGGATACTCGAAAAGCTTCAGGGAGAGTCAGGCATAAACGAGAGATACAACAAGAGCCTAGACGATCTCTTTGACCTTCTAAACAGGAACATAGTCATGTATACAAATGGCTTGCTCATCACAAAGGAAACGATTGACATTTTGCTTACCCTTGAACGCCTGTCTGTTGTTCTGTCTCTTGAGGGCGACAGAGATTACACAGACTACATGAGAGGCAGAGGGGTCTTTGACAGGGTTATGAGGGCTGTTGAGATGCTGAGAGAAGCGAATATTTCTGTATCGGTAAGGGTTGGCTACAGCATGGAAAACATATCATCGGTTTACAGCCTGATAAGAAAAATAGGTAATGAACTTCCCATGGAGTTCTCACCAAGAATTGACAGACCACCAATGCCAAGAGATGAAATGAGAAAGCTGTATTACATAGTTGCATCACTGAAGTC
>WAJY01000010.1 GCA_015523645.1 Geoglobus sp.
ATGATAGACAATATCAAGACCTATGAAGTGAATTATCTCAGCCTTTCCATCCACCCATATCTCCCTCCAGTTTTTGCCGAGCTTTTCACATGCCTTTTCAGTGAAGCTTATGTATCCTATTGGTGCATCAACCCATACATATACAACAAGCTCCTCATCTCCCGGAAATTTCACACCCCATTCGAGGTTTCTCGTTATACACCAGTCTCTCAGCTCACCTCTCACCCACTCTTTTGCATAGTTGAGAGCGTTTTCAGTCCCTTTGAGATTTGATATGTACTCTTCAAGAAACTCCTTGAAAGCTGATAGCCTGAAATAATAGTGCCTCTGCTTCCTGTATTCAGCAGGAGTCCCGCAGATCTTGCATTTCGGTTTTAAAATCTCACCTGGCTCAAGATGCCTCCCGCATCCCTGATCGCACTCATCACCTCTCGCAACTGCCCCGCAGTAGGGGCATATACCCTCAACATACCTGTCAGGCAGAAATCTCTCACATCTGGGGCAGTATGCAAGTTCAATTTCTTTCGGATAGATGTAACCATTCTCCATAAGCTTCTTCACCATCTCCCTTGTTCTTTCATGATGATACTGGCTGTCTGTCCTGCCGTAATAGTCAAATTCAATGTCCAAAGCCTTGAATATTTTCTGAAAGTGATCATGATAGATGTCAACAAGCTCTTTTGGCTTGAGACCTTGCTGCTCAGCATTTACAACAATTGGAGTGCCATGACTATCGCTCCCACAAACAAAAACCACATCCTCGCCTTTGAGCCTTTGATATCTCACATAGACATCAGCTGGTATGTAGGTTCTTAGATGCCCAATATGGGCTTTACCGTTAGCATAAGGCAGTCCGCATGTGACAAGCTTCATGATGGTGGGAGATGTAACGGGTAATTTAACTTTTCTTGTATTTCCCACATCCATACCACTGTGATTCAAGGGAAGATGAGAAAAACAGTTGACAGGATTAGCACCACTTACAACATTGAAAAGAAAGGCATTCAAGTAAAGAAAAATCTATTTCCTCAAAACCACAGCACCATCCCTTTTCCCCACTATCACGGCATCAACCATATCAGCCAGAAATATTCCATTCTCAACAATGCCGGGAATTCTGAGCTTTTCTTCAAATTCGTCAGGGTCTGCGATGTCTCCTGCATCAACATCTGCAATGATGTTTCCGTTATCAGAGATGATCGGTCTAAGCTTTCCTATTCCTTCCCTCAAATTCAGCATGAATCCAAGTTCCTCAATCTTCTTTTTAACAAATCCGAATGCAAACGGAAGAATCTCTACCGGAACTGGCATAAAAAGCCTTTCAACAAGCTTGGATTCATCCGCTATCACCACAAATTTTTTTGATGCAGTTGCAACTATCTTCTCCCTGGTCAATGCCCCTCCCCCGCCCTTTATCAGATTGAAATCCCTGTCTATCTGATCGGCACCATCTATGCACAGATCAGGCTCAGGATTCTCGGCAAGATCTGTAACCCTTATGCCATGCTCGACAGCCATCAAATGCGTATCAAGAGAGGTTGGGATCACCTCTACCCTCATTCCCTCTTTTACTTTTCCAGCCAGAAGCTTGACAAATTCCCTCACAGTTGAACCGCTCCCAACTCCAAGAATCATTCCATCCTCAACGTATTCAAGAGCTTTCTCAGCACATCTCAATTTTTCAATCATTAAACCACCTCTCAAGGACAGAAAAATCAACTCTTGAAGTCATGTCAAGGCTGATTGGCGTTATCGAAACGAATCCATTTCTTATTGCATGAAGATCTGTGCCTTCTTCAGCGTTTTCCTCTTCAATTCCATCAATCCAGTAATACTTCCTTCCCCTCGGATCAAACCTTGTGTCAATTCTCGTTCTGTAAAGCCTCCTTGCAAGCCTCGTAAATCTATACCCTCCATTCCAGTTCTCAGGAACGTTTATGTTCAGCAAATCCACACCCTCAGGAATGCCACGATCAACAATTTTTCTCACCACCTCTCTCAGAACCTTCTTTGCATTTGAAAAGTCAACAGGAGCGAAGAAGGACTCGAACTTAAACGAATCTCTCATTTCTAAGCTGATCGCTACAGCCCTGCTTCCCTGAGTAGAAGCTTCAAGTGCCGCACCAACGGTGCCTGAGGTTGTTACAGCCTCAGTAGACAGATTTTCTCCCAGATTTATCCCCGAAACAACAAGATCCGGGATCTCGCCTATTATCTCATGTATTCCAATAATCACAGCATCCGTTGGTGTTCCATCAACCGCAAATATCCTCATTCCGTCTATGCTTACCTCACTCACCCTGATTGGCTCAAGAATCGATATGCTCCTACCCACACCGCTTTTCTGCACAGCAGGCGTTACCGCAAAAACCTCTCCAAATTCGACAAGAATCTCATAGCACGCTCTCAGTCCGGGTGAGTAGAGACCATCATCATTTGTCAGGAGAATCTTCATTTCACTTGAGATGAGCAAGGATGAATTTAAACATTTTCCACTTATTCTGGGTGAGCTAGAAAGTAAGGCAATCAAGGGCGTTAATATTTTATTACATAATTAATAATGCATAATGGTGATGGTATGTCCATAAAATCTAAGTTGATTCTCATCATCACAATCTTCTTCATAGTCTTCTACACAGCCACTGCGCTCATAGTAGTTGAGCTCGTTCACGAAAGGTCTGAAGATTACTATGAAAAATGGGTAGTGAAAAAGAAATCCTCACTGCAGGAAATCATAGAAAAAGAGTTTTCCTTGCTGTCTGAGGGATATTATTACCTTGCAATCTACAACATCTCACCCGAAATTTTGATATCAAGCCACGACTATACATCCATCATCTACTATTCAGCAGATGGTGAAATTCAGAAGATTGTGAAGAATCCTCGCTATGGCAACAATTTTAGCCTAAATGATGCGAAAATGCTGTCTTCAGTTGTTAAAACTGATAAGAAGATAAAGAGGGGTTTCTGGCACATTAACAAAAAACTATTAATGTATATTTCATTCCCGTTAGAAGAGGAGGGAAAGTATAAAGGTTATGTAACCATAATAAAGAAAATTGATGAGAAATACCTTGAGAGCATAAGAAATGTTCTGACAGTGGATATGGTGGAGTTCTCAGCTGATAAAAGAGAGATTGAAGGATTTGTTAGTGGTTTTGTCCCTTTAAAAACTTCAGAAGGAAAGACAATAGGCTACTTGAGAATAGGTTACAGAAATGTAATAGATCCTTTAATAATCCAGACCTACTACTTTGCTCTTGTTGTGATGGGAGCAATTTTATTATCAACGATTTTGCTGAGCACAGCTCTTGTTGACAGAATTTTCCTGAGAAGGATATCAATTCTCTCAGAATTTATGAAAAATATTGGCAGGAGAGGTTTTAGAACTGGAGAGAGAATATTCATGTCAGGAGATGATGAGATAAAAGATCTTGCAGACTCAATAAACACCGCCCTTGATGAAATTGAGAGAAGCAAGAAAGAGATAAGTGGAATGGCAGAGAATCTCAGAATTGTGAACAGAATTCTAAGGCACGACATACTTAACGATCTCACAGTGATAAGAGGATTTGCAGAGATTGCAAGCGAAAAGCAGAAGTGTGATTTCTGTCCCAGGATAATTGACAGGGCTGAAAAGGCAGTTGAAACAATTAAAAAACTCAGAAATGTTGAGGAGGCTTTGAGTGAAAGTGAACTGTATTCAATGAAGGTCTCGGAAGTCATTGAAAATGTTCTCAGAATGCATGATGTTCAGTGGGAGATAGATGGAGATGCAACAGTTCTGGCAGATGATGGTCTTTTCTCAGTCTTTGATAATCTCGTAACCAATGCAATCAAGCATGGGAAAACCAGCAGAATTAGATTCGAGATCGAAGAGGAGAATGGGATTGCTGTGATTAGAGTCATTGATTACGGAAGGGGCATTCCAGACAGCATAAAGGAGAGGATATTTGAAGAGGGCTTTACCCTTGGAGAGGGCTCAGGGCTTGGACTTTACATTGTCAAAAAACTTATTGAAAAGTATGGAGGGGAGATAGCCGTAGGTGATAACAGACCCTCAGGAACGATTTTCACCATAAAATTGAAGATCGCTAAAAAGAATAGGGTGGATTGATGATAGTGGAATCATACCTCTATGAAAAAGAGAACGGGCATGTTAGATGCATGACATGCATGCACTACTGCAGGCTGAAAGATGGGCAGTGGGGGATATGCAGGGTCAGAAAAAACGAGGGTGGAAGGCTTTTCGTTTACAATTATGGACTAGTCTCATCAATTCATCTCGATCCGATAGAGAAGAAACCATTCCACAACTTCATGCCTGGAAGCAAATCCCTTTCGTTTGGGGGGATAAGCTGCAACTTTAGATGTCAGCACTGTCAGAACTACAGTATAAGCTTTGCTGATCTGAATTTTCCGTATTTGCAGGAGATCAAGCCTGAAGATGTTCTTGAGCTTGTAAGGAAATACGATGCTGATGGTGTGAGCTGGACATACAATGAGCCGAGCATATTTCATGAATTCTCGCTTGATTCAAGCAAACTCGTCAAGGAACATGATTACTACGTCAATTACGTTTCCAATGGTTACATGAGCCATGAGGCAATTGAGCAGTTTGATGTGCTTGATGCGATAAATGTGGATGTCAAGGCTTTCAGGGAGGAGTTTTACAGAAAGATATGCAAGGCTAAGCTCGACAGGGTTCTTGAGGGCGTTGAGCACCTCAACAGAAAGGGTGTGTTCATAGAGATAACCTACCTCATCATCCCGGACTTGAACGATGACGAGAAAGAGATAAAAGAATTCTCGGAGTGGCTTGTTAATCTCAATCCCAGAATACCGGTTCATTTTTCAAGATTTCATCCGGACCATGAAATGCTTGACAAGCCTCCAACCCCCATTAAAACTCTTGAGAGGGCAGTTGAGATTGCAAAAAATGCTGGGATTGAGTATGTCTACATTGGCAATGTCTGGGGGCATAAATATGAGAACACTTACTGTCCCAACTGCGGTCATCTGCTTATTGAAAGAGAAGGATTTTACATCAGAAAAATGGATCTCAATGGAGATAAGTGCCCGAACTGCGGGTACAGGCAGAACATCATTCTTCAATCCTCTTGAGGATAAGATAGGTGGCAACAAGCCCGAAAATGAGCATCAGAAAGGAAACCCTAAGCATCACCCTGAATCCGTAAAACTGAGACAGCGCTCCCCCTGTTATCGGTCCAAGAACCCATCCTGTGCTCCAGCTTGTTGAGTATATGCCCATAGCCTCTCCCCTCTCCCCTTTCTCGGTTATGTCAGCAATCAGGGCTGGAGCTGAAACTCCAAGCATCGTCCATGAAAGTCCTTCAAAAATCTGAATGAAGTACGCGTAATTCCTGTCGTGGATGAGAGAGTAGGAGAGCATGACAAACGCAAATCCTATCTGAGAGAGAAGTATTATTGGCTTTTTCCCTATTTTATCGGCTGTTTTTCCAAGGAGGTAAGAGGTAACAAGCCCGACAGTTGCTCCAAGGGTGAATATTCCCCCCACTTCCAGTCTGCTTGC
>WAJY01000011.1 GCA_015523645.1 Geoglobus sp.
GATTTCTTGTTTGTTAGCTTTCTCACAAGAGTTGGATGTTGGGTAGTGAAGTAATTTGGAATAAAACACCGGGACTGCCGAGAATAATATTAAAAAATAAAAAATAAGAATAAAATACATGCAAACCCCAATAACCCAGATAATTAAAGAAGTCAATGCTAAAAAGTCTTTCGGAGGAACAGAAAGAGGGTGGAATTAAAGATCCTCTCAGACTTACTTTACTTCTACGGACTTTCCTTGAGAGAGGCAAGCAGACTGGTCTCTCTTCTCCAGAAAATAAGCCACGAATCTATCAGAATATATTATCACAAGCTAAAGAAAGTTTAAATCAGACTTTAGAAGGATTGAAAGTTTTGATGAATGTTTGGCTTTTCAAGTGCAGCTTAAAACAAATTTTAACTAACCTCACAAAACCCGAACTTTCAATCAAAGCAAAATAATCATGATATCTCTCTCAAAATCCTTTCAACGATTCTTTTCCCAATCAGGTTTTCAGCCAAATTTCTTTTGGCGAGTATGTCATCAACACTCTTGATCCCGGCATTGAAGAGCTTTCTGGCTCTCTTTCTTCCAATCCCCTTCACACTCACAAGATCCACAAGCTCATCTTTAACACCATACCTCACCCTTTCACTCAGCCTTCCGCTTCTAACTGCTATTCGATTCTGATAAAATTCGAGCACCCTTGTAAGTGAATGCAAAAGCCATTCAGCTGTCTCAACAATTCTCCTGAGATCTCCCGGAGCTATTCCATATTTTGAGCATATAACCTCCTCATCTCTCTCGTTAATCCAGTCGTAAAGCATTAAAGCAGTTTTGAACTCTCTCAAAAACCAGTCATATTCGGAGGAGTAGTATGATGGAAAATACGTCAGTTCATCTTTGAAAGCCTCAGCCTCTTCCTCAACCCAGTCATCACTCCTCCTTAAATACATCAATTCCATATCTGGAGTTCTGCATATCAGATGGAGAATTGCGATGTCTGTAAGCTTTTCAAAACTCCTTGCTGCTTCCTTAAACATGAATCCTGAGAGTGGATCAATGTAAAGCTTTGAAATCAGCTTTCCTATTTCAGTCGGAACAAGAATGTCTCCACCTTCAACAAATCCCCAATTCATCATTTGAAGCACAATCCTTCTTATCTCCCATTTCATGGTGAACTCATTCTGGAAGGCGAAAAAGGTTGATGAAAAGAACTCCTCGATCTCATCTGTAGTTTTCGCTATTTCCTCTGCAATTATTGACAGAGTGTGAAATCTAAGATGATTTTCACTTCCAAGCTTTGAAACTACCTTTTCAGGTTCTGCTTTAATGAACTTCTCGATGAATTCCAAAGCCTCACTTTTTGTTTTGGAGAGAATTAAAGCCTCCCCATACCTGTCAAGTCCCGGTCTTCCAGCCCTGCCAGCCATTTGCTTGTATTCGCTAACTTTTATCAGAACATTTCCCATCCCGGACTCGTACCTCCTTATCCCCCTGATTATTACCCTTCTTGCAGGAAGATTTACTCCGGCAGCTAATGTTGGTGTGGCGCAAACAACCTTTATTTCCCCTTTTCTGAAAGCTATTTCAATTACCTCTCTCTGATATGGAAGAAGACCTGCGTGATGAAATGCTGAGCCATACCTAACGCATCTTGCAAGCCTTTGACTCATCTCTCCCTCATTCTCTTCTAAAATCATCTCTGATAGCTCTTCATTTTCCTTGCAATGATCCTTCACGACTTGAATTAATTTCTCTGCAAGAGATTCGGCGTTTCTTCTTGCAGATTCAAACACAAGAACCTGTCCGCCATCCTGAATTGTTTCCTTAACCAGGCTTTCCACATTCCTTCCATTCTTAATTTCCAAAATTCTGTCTCCATCCATTCTCAGAATCTTCCCAGGATAGAAAACACCTTCATAAAGTGGCACAGGTCTCCAATCACTTCTAACAAGCTCCGCATCGAGCCATTCTGCAATTTCATCTGCATTGGGTATTGTGGCTGAGAGAGCAAGAATTCTCAGAGATGGATTGAGTCTCCTTAACTTTGAAACCAGTATTTCCACAACCGCTCCTCTTTTTGGTGAGTCTATAAGATGAACTTCATCTATTACCAGCATGCTAACATCTCTAATCCAGCTTGCCTGATTTCTTAGTAAAGAATCTGCTTTCTCGCTTGTTGTCACAATAATGTCAGCCTCTCCTAGCCACTCGTCCTTGCTATCGTAATCTCCTGTTGATATTGCAACCTTAGCACCTATTTTCTCCCACTTTCTAAATTCTCTATACTTTTCACTTGCCAATGCCTTGAGAGGTACGGTGTAGAGACATTTCCCGCCCCTAATAATTTCATAAATCATGGCAAGCTCCGCAATGAGGGTCTTACCACTTGCTGTGGGAATTGATATCACCATGTTCCTATCTGAGAACAGACCTTTTCTTACCGCCTCTTCTTGTGGAGGATACAGCTCTTTTATTCCACTTTCTTCAAGCAATTCAACTCCATAAGAAGCTATGTATTCTTTAAGCTCATTAACCTCCATTTCAACCATTTCGCATTTGGGTTTCCCAATTTAAAGCAATTTCGCAAAAACATTTTAAAGTTTTCATTCTTAATGCCTTTCATGGACACCAAACCCATTTATGCCTTGCTTATTCTAGCAGGAATACTGCTTGTCGTTTACGGATCCTTCCAAACCTCTGGGAGCTTTGATGAAAGTCAGTGGCATAAATTCAGTGAAGCCCTGTCAATTGCAAAGAAGGAGAACAAGATGATCTTGGTTTTTGTTACCTCTCCAACATGCATCTGGTGTGAGAGAATGAAAAAGGATGTTTTTAGTGACAGAAATGTGATTGAAAAGATAAAAACAAAGTATGTGCCCGCAATTGTTGACGTGACAAAAGATAGAGAAGTTGAGCAGATAGCCAATCTTTTCGGTGGTGACTTTGCAACTCCAGCCTTTGTTATCTACTCACCAGATGGAAAGCCATTGGATGGATGGGTAGGATACATGGACAAGGATGAATTTCTGAAGAGGATCGGTGTTGAGTGACTCCAAAAGTTTTTTATCTGTGCAGTGAAAAATATTGTCCTAAAACAAAATAATAAGCTGTAGGGTAATCTTTCAATTTTGGAGGTGGAAATTTTGAGAGGATACAGAAAAAAATATTTGAAGATTGCAGAACTTCCGAGCTATGTTGAGATTAGTGAAAATGCCAGAAAGAAGGTGAGGAGGGTTATAAATGAGTTCGACCTATCCAGTGTGGTTATTGTTTCTGGAAAGAACAGTTACGAGATGGTTGGTGAGAAAATACATGAGAGGATAAAAAAATACGTTGTAAATGTTTTCCACGTGGAAAAGGCGAGAATGGAGGAGGTTAGAAGGATAGAATTCAACTTGAGCTACACCGATGTTGATTCTGTTATAGGAATAGGTGGTGGAAAGGTTTTGGATGTTGGAAAGGTTCTTGCATCTGAATTAAACATCGCCTTCATCAGCATTCCAACCGTTGCCTCTCACGATGGAATAGCCTCTCCTGTAGCAAGCTTCAAGGAGGAGAACAGACCTATATCCATTTCAACCAATCCTCCAACTGCTGTTCTTGCAGACCTGACAATTCTGAGAAAAAGTCCGGTGAGATATCTCAGATCTGGTTATGGGGATCTTATCTCAAACATAACTGCAGTAAAGGACTGGGTGCTTGCGAAGGAGAAAGTCAATGAGGAATACAGTGAGGTTGCAGCTTCAATGGCGGTGATGCCAGCAAATTTAATGCTCACAACAGCTAATCTAGACATATCAAACATAAAACACCTTGAAATGCTTGTCAGGGGTTTGATTCTGAGCGGTGTTTCAATAAGTCTTGTTGGTTCAAGCAGACCTGCAAGCGGTGCTGAGC
>WAJY01000012.1 GCA_015523645.1 Geoglobus sp.
GGATGTGCCTTCTTTATTTCATTAGGTATGTTTTTTGTAGCTTCTCCAATTATTTCGATAGCTCTTATAACAGCAAAAATTGTTTTGTCGTCTTTGGAGAACTCTTCAAAGGACATACCTTCAACAAACTTTAATGCTCTGTCCATCGCGTTAACGATATCCTCAATAAAGTCACCAGCTTCCCTTTTCATATGTAAACGACCTCTTCCAATACGCGCTTTCCTATTCGGGGCTTTAAAGCTGATTTCATAACCAAGTCGACTTTTATTCCCAGCAACTTGGATAAATATTCCTCAAGTTCAACGAATTTTATCAAGTCTATCTCTGCATGGGGATAAAATTCAACAAGAATGTCTAAATCACTATCTTTTTTCTGTTCCCCTCTCACATAAGAACCAAATACACCAATCTCTTTAATTCCGTATTTTTCTTTCAGCTCTCTCTCATGTCTTTTGAGAACTCTCCTTATCTCGTATACAGTTTTACCACTCTCCATATTCAACTAATTCTTTCTTTTTCAGCTTTAAAATTATTTTCCCATTCTTAGCGATGAAACAATAAACAAATCCATCATCTGCAAACCCTATTTTGCCTGTCTCATAGAAACTATCCAAAGATTTTTAATACTAAATCAATTTCTCTTGTTTCAATGGAAAGTAATCTTAACCAGGGAAAGTTCACAAAGGATGAGGTAATTGGAGTCGTATTTTCAAAATTGAATCCTGAAAGAGAATGGACATTTGCAGATATTGGAAGTGGAAGTGGGAGAGTAGCTGAATTTTTTTCAAAATATGTCAGGAAAGTTTATGCAGTTGAAAAGGATGATGCGCTGATTGATAAGCTTCGTGAAAAATTCATGGGAACAAATGTTGAAGTTGTAGCAGGAGACGGGTACAATTTCCTCTCCAATAACAGTCCAGACTGTGTTTTTTTTGGAGGTACCTCTGGAATTGAAAGGATGCTTGAAGTTTGCAAGGCAAAAAGAATTGCTGTTAACTGTGCAAGGATGGATGTGGCAATCGAGACAGCGAAGAAAATGAAAGAATTGGGGATGTTCAGAGAAATTGTCATTGTAAACATATCAAAAAGTTACGATCTGGCTGGTGGAATTGCCTTCAAAGCTCTCAACCCGGTTTTTGTGGTGGTTGGTTATGCTGATAGGCGTTAGCCTTGGCCCGGGAGATGCGGAACTTGTTACAATAAAAGCTAAAAAGGCAATTGAAGAAGCCAATGAGGTTATAGTCCCCGGAAAACTTGCAGAAGGTATAGTAAGGAAATTCAGAGAGGATGTGAGAGTTGTTGAATTTCCAATGGGAAACGCCAATGAAGTTGTAGAAAGACTATCAGATGAGCTTGCAGAGAGGTGCATTTATGAAGATATAGCGTTCTGCGTTCTCGGAGATGTTGCCTTTTTTTCAACATTTCAAGATGTTTACTCTGCTGTAAGAAAAAAGAATTCTGACGTGGTTATTGAGATGATACCCGGCGTGCCAAGCTTTACCGCAGTGTTTTCAAAACTTAGCCTATTCGTCGATGGTTCCTTAAAAATAAAATCCGCTCTCGATCAGGAAGAGAAATTTGAAGTAATTTTGAAGGCCACAAAACCAGTAAAAATGGCTGAAGATCTTAAAAGAAGAGGATTTGATGTTGTTCAAGTTGAAAAAATGTACATGGATGGTGAATTTATTGGAGAGCCGAAGAAGAAAGCTTCTTATTTCACAATGGTGGTGGGATGGAGATGAAAGTTTACTTTGCCGGTTTTGGACCCGGGGACCCTGAGCTTTTAACATTAAAAACTTACAAACTGCTTAAAAATGCAGATCTCATAATCTATCCCGGATCTCTTGTTGAGGAGGAGTTTCTTGAGGAGTTTGAGGGTGAGAAATTTAACAGCTTCGGGAGAAGCCTCGAAGAGATAGTGGATGTAATTGAAAAGGCTGTTAAAGGTGGAAAAACTGTTGTTAGACTCCAGAGTGGTGATCCAAGTATATATGGAGCTATAAACGAGCAGATAAATGAACTTAAAAAAAGAGGCATTGAGGTTGAGGTAATTCCGGGTGTAAGCAGTGTTTTTGCCTCTGCATCAGCCTTAAAAAGTGAACTAACATCACCTGATGTTCCGAGTATTGTGATAACAAGACCGGCAGGAAAAACCCTTGAAAGGGATGAAATTGAGGAGTTTGCAAGGACAAATTCCACTCTCGTAATATTACTAGGTGTGGACAAGATCAGAGATATAGCAGAAAGAGTTGGGAAAATAAGGGGGTTTGATGAGCCTGCTTTTGTTGTTTACCGGGCAAGCAGGAAAGATGAGATTGTGATTGAAGGGACGCTTGCTGATATAGCTGAAAAGGTTGAAAAAGCAAATATAAGAAAGACTGCCACAATAATAATTGGAAAAGCGGTAAAATCTGGAAGGAGGTCGGTACTATACGCATCGCGGTAGTTGGATTTGAAAAAGATCTTGAAAAATTGGAGAAAATATCAAATTTTTTGAAGGGAGAGGTAATCATCTACAGAAGAGATGTCTGGAAGGATTTAGAAGATTACGATGGCATCGTTGCTTTAATGGCATCGGGAATTGTTGTTAGAGGCATATGCTCTATTTTAAAAAACAAATGGACTGACCCTGCCATAGTGATTGTTGACAAGGAAATGAGATATGCGATCCCAATCATCGGCGGACATCATGGAGGGAATGAGATAGCATTGAAGCTTGAAGAGCTTGGAATGAAAGCCGTGATAACAACTGCAATGGAGTTTGAGGACGGATTGAGCATTGGGATTGGCTTTAAAAAAGATGTTGAAGCGAAGGAGATCATCAAGGCAATTGAGCAGGCTTTGAAAGAGATCGGAGCTTCCAGAGATGAAATAAGAGTCATATCTACATGGGAAGGAAAAAAAGAAAGTGAAGAGCTTGTGAAAGCTGTTGACTACTTCAAAAGACCGCTGATGTTTTTAGATGATAATGAGATAAACAAAATTGAAGTAGAATCTCCTTCAAAGGCTCAGATTATAGGATTGAAAAGTGTTAGTGAGGCCTGTGCTCTCTATTTTTCCAGAAAAAAGGAGCTTGTTTTGA
>WAJY01000013.1 GCA_015523645.1 Geoglobus sp.
GATGCACCCAAGCCAATGGATTTTGCTGAAGTCATGAACTCACTCAATGAAACGTATCACTCCTTCCTAGTTGACTGTGGACTTTCTGGGTGGGAGAGATGAAAGCGGCATTGCTAACAGAATTCGGTAAGGTTGAAGTTAGAGATGTGGATGTTCCAGAAATAAATGAGAAAGAAGTTCTCATTGAGGTTCAAGCCTGTGGGGTTTGCAGAAGTGACTGGCATCTTTGGAGAGGTGATCCATCCCTTGTGATGTACATGGAGTGGTCTGGTGGCAAATTGCCGATAATCATGGGGCACGAGGTTGTTGGCATTGTGAAAGAAACTGGTAGTGAGGTTAAAAATGTAAAAGAGGGTGAGATGGTAGTTGTTCCTGCATCCAGCTCTGGAGACAGCAGATCTTGCACGTTTTGCATGAATGGACTGTCAAACATCTGTGAACATCTCTGGATTCCAGGATTTGGAACAGATGGAGGATATGCTCAGTACATGAAAGTGCCTGAAGGCTCAGTCTCTGACTTGGTGAAAGTTCCTGAAAAATTGAGGGAAAGGAAAACTTGGCTTGCAATTGCTGGTTGTGGAATGGGCACAGCCTTTAATGCTGTTGTCGATAAAGCTCAGGTAAAGCCGGGGGAGAAAGTCCTCATTACTGGTGTTGGAGGAGTAGGTTTGTCTGCTGTTGCAATAGCATCAAATGCTGGCGCGGAAGTTATAGCCTTGGATGTGAATGAGGAAGCTTTGAAAAGGGCAAATCTCTTAGGAGCAGACAAAACGTTAAGGGTTGAGAAAGGAGAAGATATCACGCAAAAAATTATGGATGCTGTTGGCATGGTTGATGTGGCGATTGATACAACAGGCAATCCTGATGTTGGTGTTGGAGCGTTAATGGCGGTAAGACCTGGAGGGAGGATGGTTCTCTCTGGACTGATGGTCAAGGGTGCAGAAACTCTTCCTCTTCCAGCAGATGCTGTTGTTGCAAGGGAAATAAGTTTGAAGGGTGCTTTAATGCTAGCATCTCAGAGATATATAACACTCTTTGGCATGATGCTCAAGGGCGACATAAATCTAGATCCTGTGATATACAGGGAGATATCTGTCGAGGAAATACAAAATGCTTTCAATGAGATGTCTGAATTCAGGAATGCAGGGAGATTTGTTGTTACGGAGTTTGAATAGTTTGATAATTTTTAATATTTATTATCCAATATTTTTTCAAAATAATCAAAAAATGACATAATGCTTGGCAAATATCCTTGACAAAGCGGGTTTTTAGTAGCATAGATCTTTAGATTTAACAAGCCTTTCAGGCTCATGAAAAAATCACAAAGGTTTTTATGAGATGTGCTCTACTCTCTCTGATGCTCCCGGATGTTCAGCTTTCTAAGCCTGAGGTTAGCATTGGACTAAGCAGGGTAGGAGCAAGGGGAATAAGAAAACTTGTTCAGGTGAAGAGGAACAAGAAGAGACCGATAATACTGATCTCCACATTTGACATCTATGTCGACTTACCATCAACAAGAAAGGGTGTTAATCTGAGCAGAAATTTTGAAGCTATTGATGAGGTTATAGAAAGCATCGTTGAGAAGCCCGTGGAGAACCTTGAGGATCTCGTTCTGATGATAGCTGACGAACTGCTTTCAAGGCATGAGTATGCAAAGAAGGCAGAGGTTAAAATGGAGGCTGAATACATATTGAAAAAAAGAACTCCGTCCTCAAACCAAAAAACACAGGAGGTTGTGAAGATATTCACAGAGGCTGAGAAAAGCAGAGATGGAGATGAGAAGGTTTTTGTGGGAGCAGAGGTTCAGGGTATAACGGTCTGTCCATGTGCTCAGGAACTTATGAAGGCTCATTCTGTTGAAAAGTTACAAAATTCCGGATTTTCATCTGAGCAAATCTCAAAAATAATTGATCTTATACCTTTTCCATCTCACAACCAGAGAGGAAGGGGATATGTGAAGGTGGAGGTAAAGAAGGACTTCAAGCCAAGAATTGAGGATGTGATAGAGATTGCAAGATCAGGAATGAGTCAGGAGATCTATGAGATTCTCAAGAGAGGTGATGAGCTTGAAGTTGTGAGAAATGCTCACCTGAATCCGAGGTTTGTGGAGGATGCTGTGAGACTGATGGCAAAGACGGCAGTTGAGAAGTTTAAAGATGCCCCAGGCAGTGCACTCATCTATTTCAGACAAATAAACGAGGAGAGCATCCATCAGCATGACGTGGTTGCTGAAAGAACCGCAACCTTCGGGGAGTTAAGGAATGAGCTTAATCTCTAGATTCCTCCTTTCTCTCATTTTCCTAAATCTCTTGTTACCTTCTACCTTATCCTGTCAGATTGACGAGGTTCTTCCAAATCCCTACGGTGATGATGGGAGGGAATATGTAAAGATAACGTGCGATGGGAATTGCACGCTAACAGACTTTGAGTCAACCTTCACCTTTGGAAAGGGAAGCTATACAATTGCAAATAACGCTTCTGCATTCAAAAATTTCTATGGCAAGGCTCCAGATGCAGAAGGATTGAGACTTGCTAACAGCGGAGAAAAAATCCAGCTGACTTGCGAAAACACCTCAGTTTCATTCAACTGGAAGGAGTTGTTCAAAGATGAGGGAGTTTTGTACTTCCAATCAAATGGTAGATGGGATTTCAAGTACGAGGACTGGAGCTCATTTAAGCCTGTAAGGGACAAGGTGAGGGGAAGAATAATTATCACTCCAGCAGAATACGTCTTTGAGGGCGAAGGTTATCTAGCCTCCTACACAATAACTCAGGAAAACTTCAAGGGAAATTTTCAGATAGCGTTGGATGCAAGTCCGGTTGGTGGTTTGCCTGTTGAGGAGGTTTATCTTGCGAGAAAGTATCCAGTGCACTTTTTGGAAGGCTCATACAGAAACTTCCACTACAAGTATGCTGTTTCAGGAAATAAGGTTGTTATCACCACAGAGAACTGGAAGTGGGACAACAGAGGAATTATTGTGGAGTTTGAAAGCATTAAAATCGCTAGGGCATTGAGAGATCTATTTGAGAACGATTTAAAATATGAGGGGAAGCATGGAAAAGTCTCAGGGATAAGGGACTTCAAAGGCTTTAAGGATGGAAAGGTGATGGAATTTGATGGAGAAGTTGAGCTTTACATATTACCTGACAGAAATCCTGTTTTCGATTTCATAGAAAATTCCAGAGGATTTCTTTACATCGCTGTACCTTACATCGACTTTGCTTGGTTTGGAAAAAGTTCTCCCCTGCTTGATGCCATCCTGAATGCATCTGAAAGAGGAGTTAAGATTAGAATTATGCTCAACAATTATGACAGGAACAGGGAGATTGTTGATTTTCTCAACAAAATTCCGAACGTTTCAGCAAAAATGATTGATGGTGACAGCTTTGACCAGCTTCACGGGAAGTACATGGTTACAGATGGGGAAGCCCTGATAACATCCGCAAATTTCAATAAATATGGGCTGAAGTTAAACAGAGAACTCGCCCTTGCAATTTATGACAGAAAGGCAAGCAATTTCCTGAAGGAAATTTTTGAAAATGATTGGGAAGGGAGAGAAGGGATAAATTCAGCTTTTTCTCTCCTCCTTCTCGGGTTAGCTCTTCTCACCGGCTTTTATTTTGTAAGACGATTGAGTTGATCTGAAATTGTTTTCTCAAGCTCCTCAATTGATTCAAATCCTATTTCAATCTCTCCCAAAATTTCTATCTCTATCCCAAATCTATCGGCAAATGGTTTAAGCATGTAAACACCGTCAAGCTTTCCGAGCCTGAAAAGATTCAAAAGCTGGCTGTGATTCTTTACATGCACATCAGCATCTATAGAATAATGGCTTGCAGCTCCACTCTTTCCCTTTTTTCCTGCAAACCCGTAGGGAATTCTGTATTCTCCATCCTTGAAAAACACTGCATCTATAGCATTCATTTTAAATTCCAGCCGTGCAAGTTCTGGATTCATGTAAACTCTTTTTATCTGACCATCAAGCTCCAGAAGATCTATTATGTCGCATCCGGCAACAAGATAGTCATATTTTTTCCCGAACAACCTCACTTCTCTAGCAC
>WAJY01000014.1 GCA_015523645.1 Geoglobus sp.
ACCGCATACACGGTAGCCTCAATTTCTGGAGTTTTTCTTGGATTTGCATTCATAATTTACCTGAAAAGAAAGATAGGAAGGATTGTTGTTGCTGACATTCTGAAGGATTTCGTTCTTTACTGGCTTAAAGGAGAGCCAAGGATTTTTGAGGAAAGGCTAAAGAGGTATTCCGAAATTTCAGAGTCCAGAGTGTTTTTACTGAAGTTTAATGATGTCACACTGTTTATTCCAGAGTTTCACCCAGGACCTTTCAGGGATATCGGAGGGGCAAGGCTTGTAAAAAGAGCTTTGGAGAAATACAACCTCTTTCTCCATGGTCTGTCTTCCCATGAACTAAATCCCGTTTGCGGTGAGGATGTTGAAAGGATACTGAACTCAATCAAATTTTTTTCAAAAACCAAGCCACTAAAACCCTACTCGGTTGAAGGAGAAAGGCTTAGACTTAAAGTCTATCCGTTCACAGACTTTAGCTTGATAATAATCCACGGAAAGGAGAGGATCGACGACATTCCAAATGCCATCAGAAAGATTGCAGAGAGGTTCATTAGAAACCCCATAGTTGTTGATGCCCACAATGCATATTCTGAAGGCTATGATGTGACGATTGAAGACGTTTCTGAGATCTATGCGCTCTTGGAAAAGGCTTCGAAAGCAAAAAGCATTGAGTGCCGGAATCTGAGCATAAGCTATTTTGAAGACAGATATGAGAGCGATTCAATTTGCGGAGAACTGAGGTTAATTCTGATGTCATTTGATGGAGAGATGCATGGAATATTTATGGTTGATTCAAACAACATGAGAAAGGAGCTGAGAGTTCATCTTGAGAATCTTGCAAAAAAGCATGGAGTTGATCTTGATGTCATCACAACCGACAATCATTCAAAAACCGGTGTTTCCCCGAAGATTGGATACAAGCCTGCAGGCATTGAGGATCTCAAACCACTGGAAAAATTCCTAAAAAAGGCATTTAAAAATGCGGAATTTAAAAATTGTCAGGTAGAGTTTGGATATGCTGATGTAAAGGCTAGAGTTATGGGGAAAGACTTTTTTAAGGAGATAGAGATTGCATTCAGAGAATTTGGTGAGAAAGCCCTTTACATGTTCTTTCTTTTTGCGCTACTCAACTACCTGATATCCTTTTGTCTTTCCTCAATAATAATCTAAAAATTTATTTATCAAGAAACCTCCAGCTCGTTCATGGATGTTACTAGCTCATTATTCATCTCAATCCTCATTATTTTGCTTCTAATAAGATTTGAAGTGACGATTGCGGTTCTTGCAGGTGCATTTTTTCTCGCACTCACAACATCTCCTGAGAGCATTTTCTCAACTCTAGAAAGCCTGTCTACCTGGAGGATAATAGCAATTGTCATCTTTGCATTCTCAATAGGCTATGCAATGGATGTTTCTGGGATGATGAAGAGAATAACGTCTTCATCAGCCTCAATATCAGGGAAGTATAGCGTGGCATTCATTCCACTACTGATAGGACTTCTTCCAATGCCGGGTGGAGCGCTTGTTTCAGCTGTGATGATCAAGGATCTGGTTGAGAAATTCAGGATTAATGCTATCAAAGCTGTATTCATAAACTACTGGTTTAGGCATATCTGGGTTACGTTCTGGCCCCTTTACCCAAACATCGTAATCGCAATGGGCATTCTTTCAGCAGACTACTTTCAGATTGCAAGCTCGACATATCCCATCCTCATTGCATCCTTTACAGCAGGGCTTTTCTTCCTGAAAATAAAGAATGGGGAGTATACTGAGAGAAGGGATTTTAGAGGGCTTTTGTACATGTATCCAGTCCTTATTATTGCTGTGTTCACATACATTACAGGAGACTTGCTCTTTTCCTTGATAGCATCTTTTCTGAGCATTGTGACGATAAACAAGGCTTACCGAAAAATTCCAGAGATTTTCAAAAAGACAATCGATGTAAAGATAATTTTGCTTGTCATTGGCGTTATGATTTACAAAAATGCAATACAGATGAGCAACGCATCCCAGGCATTTTATTCACAAATTCTTTCTGTCTCAAATCCATCAGTGGCATCTTTCGCACTTTCATTTCTGATAGGCTTTGCCACGGGAATTGAGCTGAGTTACACATCTGTTGCCTTACCCCTGCTAACCTCATTTACTGGAGTTGGCACAATTATCAAGCCCCACCTTCTCGTAATCTTTCTGGGAGGGATAATGGGCGTTCTTCTCTCTCCAATGCATCTATGTTTAATACTCTCCTCCCAGTACTTCAAAGCCCGGCTTTATCAGGTTTACAAGTATCTCATACCAGCATCCTTGCTAACAATGCTGATAACACTGCCATTCCTGAAAATAGTTTGAAATATCTTAAGCTCTTTACAACATCCTTTATTTCCGGCTTTTCACCGCAATCAATCACATAATAACCGGGTTTTTCTAGCTTAACGCCAAGCAACCCAGCCATCCCTGAAATTGAATGACCATTAAGCTTTGGACTCTTTTTAAGACCGCATAAAAATGCTTTCAAGCTTACCATGGCATAAAAGAACAGGCTTAACCTTGAGGGTATCAAATTGAGAAGATCATCAAGCCTTGCCGATGGTTTTCCAAACTTCTCATATCTCCCTTTCCTGTAACCAAGCATCGCATCACACGTGTTCACTGCCTTGTAAACCAATGCTCCAGGCAAGCCAAAGATTGC
>WAJY01000015.1 GCA_015523645.1 Geoglobus sp.
ACATGAATTTGCTGAACATGGCGATACAATTAACAAGGCAATTGAGAGGTTTTTGAGGGAGTGGAGATACAGCAGCGAACTTCTCAAGAATGCGGTAATTGTAGAGAGAATAAGCTCATTCGTTCCAATAGATCTTCCAATGAGAAAAACCGTTTATGGGAATGTCTTGTTTGTTGGGGATTCTGCAAGCATGATCATAAGCCATGTTGGTGCAGGAATACCAACCTCCATGGTGGCAGGAAAGATTGCAGGGGAAATTGTTAGCAAGCATATCCTTGAAGGAGAGAGACTTGAGATGTATGACTTGTTGTGGAGGAAATCCATGATCAAGGCTATGAAAAATGGTTATTTTATAAAAAAGATCTGGGACAGTATTGCTGAAAGCGATGAAAGAATTTCAAGGCTCTTGAATCTTCTCTCAGAAAAGGAGTTGGGTGAGATACTTAGGTGCAGGGTACCTTTCAAGGTTAAGCTCGCAAATCTTTTCCTTCCTGTTGTTAGAATGCTGGTGTGAGCTACCTCATTCCGAGGGTTCTTTTTATCTCCCTTCCCATGATGGAGAAGGTGTGATTCATGATTATCGCATGTCCAGCAATCAGAATTGAGAATGTTGCAAGGCTGTATTTTGTTGAGAGCATTGAGAGAATTGAGAAACCAAAGAGAGAAAATGCAAGGTTAAGTCTGAGTATGTATGGCTTGAAGTCAATGTTTTCCAGAATCACACCCTTCCTCACAAGCTTGTAGTATTTGAAGAGGAGAATTGCGGTGTATATTGCAAGAACAACTGAGACGAGAAAGACGCCAAGAAAGGAGACCCCGATTTTCAGTGTAATCATGTAAAATCTCTCACTTAGTGTCTCCAGATATATCCACAAGACCGCAAGTCCCTGGACTATCAGGATGTTCTGGAGGTTGAACTGGGGTGCGAAGAGCTTTAAAGCCCCGAGACCCTTGAAAACAACATAGGAGAGAAGAAGTGCGGAGAAGAGGTAAAGAGCTGAGATTGCATCGGAGATGTATAAAGATAGCATTTTTCCCGAGGATATGAAGCTGATTAGCGAAGCAATCTGTATTATTGAAAGCAGGAAATAAAACAGGGATGTGGCAAGAAAAACCGTTGTTATCAGCTCTGCATATCTGTTGAAGGAGAACCTCAGCACATCATCTCTCTTGTTTGTTGATGTGAGTAGGGTTGTGATGTACAACCCGAGGAGTGCAAGCATTAGATTTAGCAGGATTGAAAGAGTATCAATCATCGCAATAGCTTGTCTCTCTAGAATAAAAACCTTCCTTTTTAATTTTGTTGTGAAATTTATAGGATTGTTATTATTTAAGAAAATTTGGAAAGCTATTTATTTTATCTCCAGAAACTATTTAGGGGATTCGGATGCTGGGAGAGTTGGAGCAAGAGAAAAATGGCATGGATGAATTTGATGTTATGTTCTTGGCATCGATAGTATTGAGCCTTCTGATACTCGCATTCCTAGTAACCAGCTAGTTAAAGCTCTGCCTAGTGGTTATAACAGCGTAAATTATAAATTCAAGATATCAGGATGGGGAGTGAGAGTGTATGAAACTTGAAAAGCTTTTCCTGCACGAAAAAGCAGTAGAGGTGCTTTTAAAGATCTATGAGGCTGAAAAGAGTGGTGAGGAGGCATATCCATTAAGCATATCAAAGGAGGTTGGATCACCCTACAGCTACATTTCAAAGGTGATCGGTATATTTGAGGAGAACGCATTAACTGAGAGCGAGTTTGAGGGAAGAATAAGGAAGGTTAGACTTACAGAGGATGGGAAAAAGATTGCAGAACTTTTTTTACAGCTAAAACAGCTTCTGAGCATGGATCTTGTTACAAGAAAAAAGATCAAGGAGCTCAAGAAAATTGTTGACAGTTGCAATGAGCAGAAGGGTGAGGAGCTTTTGAGAAGGATACTGCCTGTAAAGGCTGAGCTTGAAATTATAGATAGTGAGGATGGAGAAGTATTGAAGATGGTTGAGGATTTAAAAAATGCCATTGAGGAGATACTAAATGCGTCTTGAGCATTCAGAACTTCTGTCCTCATTTGAAAGCCTTAGAGACGAGGCTGTTGAAATTATCTCAAACTTAATAAGGTTGAAGGCTCTCTCTCCAGATAACGGCGGGAGAGGAGAGTGGAGAAAGGCTGAATACATACAATCCCTCTTGGACTTTGCAGATGAGGTAGAGAGATTGGATGCCGAAGATGAAAGAGCTGAAAATGGGGTTAGACCGAACATAGTTGCAAGGGTGAGGGGGAAAAGCAGAAAGACCCTTTGGATAATCACCCACATGGATGTAGTTCCAGCAGGAGATCTGAGTTTGTGGAACACAGATCCTTTCAAGCCTGTCGTAAAGGATGAAATGGTATTTGGAAGAGGTAGTGAGGATAACAATCAGGCAATAACCTCAGCATTGCTTGCGGGAAGGATTTTGAGCGAAAGGAAACCTGAGATAAGCTTTGGAATGGTTTTTGTTTCGGATGAAGAAACGGGGAGCAAATACGGAATAAAGCACATTCTCAGGGAAAAAATTTTCAAAAAGGATGATCTCTTTCTTGTTCCAGATGCAGGAACACCTGAGGGACTGTCTCTTATACACATCTCCG
>WAJY01000016.1 GCA_015523645.1 Geoglobus sp.
ATCTCACATAGCAGACAGGAGCTAAATGTGGCATGTCATCGCATGTTGAAATCCAAAAAAGTCTCTGGGTGCAGTCTCCTTCAAACATTTGAATGATTTTCTCCTTTTCCATACCCTTATCTGAAAATTTCAAAATAAAAGCTTTTCATAACCTTCATCAAAATCTCAGTTGAATTATGTTTTAACTCAACTCCTATACTTCGCTTATCAGCTCATGGAGTCTCATACCCATACCTTCCCGAATCTCCTCAACTATGTATGCACTTTGAAATGCGATTTCAGCCCTTTCAATAGGTCCGTAGAATATAAAGTCGCTGAATAACTGTGCAACACTATCAACGCTGCTAACAAGAATTTTTGTGTCAAGCTCTTCCTTAAGATAGTCTGCAAGATAATAGCTTACGTTTGCAGGACCACATCCAGCAGGATAGGGGTATGTTGACTTTACAAGCAAGAGGGTCTCGATTACTTCGCCGAGGCTTTTTATGTCGGTCGGCACAACATCAATCATAATATTATCCATTCCAATCTTCTTTGCCCTTGAAATCAATCCCTCCCTTTTTCCGTCACCAGATAGCAAGAGTATTCTTTTACTTGGAGATGTGTATGAAGGGTCATAGTCAAATACAATGGCATTCTTTATTCTCGATTTTTTTAGGATATCAAGCTCTTCCCTTGTGTTTATTGGATTTATTGAGTTGTAAATAATCCTATCAGAAATACCCTGCTCCTCAACATATCTTATCCCTTCCATCCTTGCCTCAAGATATCCATCCAGGATGAAAGGCTTGTCAGTCGCATCAGCAACAAATTCCAGATACTTTACAATTGCCTCTCTCGTCTCAGCAACAACGTCAAGAATTCCTTCTATGCCATAGCTGTCTGAAAGCTCTTCCTGCTTTGCTATCAGCTCTTCAGCTTTTTCTCTGTCAAAAATTCCCCTGTTATGGTCTTCAACGATTTTATGACGGGAGTAAAATATGCTTCCGATGAGCACGACTCTGCTGAAATCAGGCAAACTCATAACTTAAGCGGAAAATTAAAATTATTATGCATTTCGGTTTTGGCATGGAGATTGAAGCTGTTGCAGTAGACATAGATGGCACTCTGACAGACAAAAGGAGAAGCCTTAACTGTAAAGCAGTTGAAGCTCTTAGAAAACTAAAAATCCCCGTGGTTCTTGCAACGGGGAACATATCATGCTTTGCGAGAACCGCTGCAAAGCTAATTGGAGTTTCAGACATTGTGATATGCGAGAATGGCGGGGTTGTTAGGTTTGAGTACGATGGAGAAGATATAATTCTTGGAAATAAGGAGAAGTGCTACAGAGCTCTTAAAGCTCTTGAAAAAAAATTTGATATAGTTCTTCTTGATGACAGCTATAGAAAAGCTGAGATATGCCTTAGAAGGACATTTAGAAAGGAAGATGCCGAGGAGATTCTCGAGAACTATGGGGTTAAGATAATTGACTCGGGATTCGCATACCACATCATAGATGAGAATGTGAGCAAGGGAAAGGCTCTAAGGTTTATTGCTGAAAGAATTGGGGTTGATGTAAAGAGTTTTGTCGCAATTGGAGATTCTGAGAATGATATAGAGCTTTTCGAGGTTGCTGGAATTGGTGTTGCAGTTGCAAACGCACATTTAAAGCTGAAGGAGGTTGCAGATGTTGTCACATCAAAACCAGACGGTGAAGGGGTTGTTGAAGCGTTGGAATTTTTGGGCTTAATATGAATTGCCTTTATTTCTTAAAAAAGAATCTCCATATCTTGTCATCAAGGTGATGGATGTTCTTTACCGCCTTTCCTTTCCCTCCAACCATCTCACTGCCATCAACAAGGGCAATTCCTATGGCAAGGGGTGTTAGCTTTTTCTCAGCCACAACATGGCAAAACTCACCCTTTTTTATACCCTCATCCGCATGGACTATTCCGGGTCTCATCACGTCTGCACCATTGATTATGAATTTCACAGCCCCCTCATCAACCACAACCCTATCATTCATTGGATTAAACTTCATTATTCCGTAGACAGAGAGATAAACCTTGTCCCCATACCCCAGTATTACCGGCTCTCCATCAACAAGGTACACAACCTTGTCGTTAAATTCCACTCTCTCAAGCTCACCCTCAAGATTGATCCCGGTTCTTCTTTCAATCTCGCTTAATATCCTTTTTCTCTCTTTTTTCCTGAGTTTCTGCCTCTTCATGGTATCATCCGATATTTTTAAATACACCCAAGAGAATGAGGATAAAAAACTCACGGAGGATTTAAAAATGGCAAGACCTCTAGATGTCCTGAACAGATCTCTCAACACTCCTGTGCTTGTTAGACTCAAGGGAGGAAGGGAGTTCAGGGGTGTGCTTGACGGATATGACATACACATGAACTTGGTTTTGATAAATGCTGAGGAAATTCAGAATGGTGAGGTTGTTAAAAAGCTCGGAAGCGTTGTGATCAGAGGAGACACCGTTGTATTTGTTTCTCCATCTCAATGAGGTGAGGGAATGACAACCGCATCACTTGGAAAGAAAGGCAGAAAGATTGTTCACATCAAATGCAGAAGGTGCGGGAAAGTTTCGTTTCACAGAAGAAAGGGTTATTGTGCATCCTGTGGTTTTGGCAGAAGTAGGAAATTGAGGAATTATAATTGGGTTAAAAAGAAAAAGAGCAGATATTGAGATGTGTGGGGTTGTAGGTATCTATTCAAGGAATGAAAGCCTTACTTCAAGACTCGCTTACTATTCCCTATACTCCCTTCAGCATCGTGGACAGGAGTCTGCGGGAATTGCAGTTTTCGGGGATTACATACACATACACAAGGACATGGGTCTTGTGAGCGAGATATTTGACAGAAAGAAGCTCAACGAGATGAGGGGCAGTGTTGCTGTCGGTCATGTTAGATACTCAACAACGGGAGAGAGCAAAATTGAGAATGCACAGCCTTTGCTTGCTAAGACAAAAAATGGAGCACTTGCAATAGCCCACAACGGAAATCTTGTCAACTATTTCTCCCTAAAGAAAGAGCTTGAGAAAAATGGTTCGGTATTCATAACCGACTCAGATACAGAAGTTATAGCAAAGCTTCTCTCAAAAGAGCTTGAAGCAAATAACATACTAGACAGCATAAAAAACATCACATCAGTTCTTAAGGGAAGCTACACTGTTGTTATGGCACTTAACGAGACCCTCATAGGCTACAGGGACTCTCTTGGATTCAAGCCTTTAATCGTTGGCGAGGGTGATTTTGGATACATAATAGCAAGTGAGAGCTGTGCCCTAGATGCTGTGAACGCCGAGATTGTCAGGGATGTCAAGCCAGGAGAGGCTGTTTTGATAGTGGATGGAGAGATGGAATTTGTTCAGATTGAGAGATCAGAGAGAAGTGCCTACTGCGTTTTTGAATACATCTACTTTGCACGCCCAGACTCTGTC
The DNA here is from genome assembly GCA_015523645.1 of Geoglobus sp. GTDB lineage: Archaea > Halobacteriota > Archaeoglobi > Archaeoglobales > Archaeoglobaceae > Geoglobus. The sequence goes on from WAJY01000016.1 coordinate 3,436, forward strand.
ATAGACGGGAAGAGTGTTTACGATGTTAGAGAGAGGATAGGTAGGATACTGGCTAAAGAATCTCCAGTTGATGCTGACATCGTCTCTCCCGTCCCAGACAGCGGAACAACATCTGCAATAGGGTTTTCAAAGGAATCTGGAATTGAATACAGCGAAGCGTTAATAAAAAACAGATACGTTGGAAGAACGTTCATCTTACCGGATCAAAACAGCAGAGAGCTCTCAGTTAAAATCAAAATGAACTCTGTTAGAAGGAATGTGAGAGGAAAGAGGGTGGTGCTCATAGATGACAGCATTGTCAGGGGAACGACGAGCAGAAAGATCGTGGACATGGTGAGAAATGCTGGAGCGAGAGAGGTGCACTTCAGGGTTGGAAGCCCTCCAATAATTTCCCCATGCTACTTTGGTATAGACATGTCAACAAGAGAGGAACTGATAGCTTCCCAAAAAACGGTTGAAGAGATCAGAAAGGAGATAAATGCTGACAGTCTTGCATATCTGAGCATCGATGGCTTAATCAAAGCTGTGGGAATGAGAAGAGATGAGCTCTGCATAGCCTGTCTCACTGCAGACTATCCAGTTGATGTAAGTGAAGCGAAATTATGTGCTAGATGCTGATCCACCTTCATTCAGAATGTTTGGGATGCTTTTTTCATATGGTGGAAAGATTATTCCTTTTTCTGTGATGATTGCAGAGATATATTTGAGAGGTGTGGCATCAAATGCAGGATTGTAAACCTTAACATTTTCTGGTGCTATCAGCTTTCTCTTGCAAGTAATATGGCAGTAAATCAGCTCTTCTCTGCCTCTCTCCTCTATCTCCACATCCTTCATCTCTTTCCCCCAGTCAAAGGTTGTTAAAGGTGCAGCAACATAAAATGGAAGTCCATGTTCTTTTGCAAGGATTGCAAGAGTGTAGGTGCCTATCTTGTTGAAAACACCATCTCTCACTATTCTGTCTGCCCCAACTATAACCTTGTTAACAAGCCCTTTCTGCATCACTATCCCAGCCATGCTATCAGCTATCAGAGTAACATCGATTCCATCGTTGAGGAGTTCCCAGGCTGTGAGTCTTGATCCCTGATTTAAAGGTCTTGTTTCGCATGCAAACACCCTTATCTTCTTCCCCTCCTTCACAGCACTCCTTATCACACCCAGAGCCGTTCCCCAGTATACAGTGGCAAGGCTGCCAGTGTTGCAAATTGTTAAAACTGAGTCCCCATCCTCAAACAACTCCCTTCCGAATTCTCCCAGCTTCTCGTTCCTCTTCACATCCTCATCTGCTATTCTGTTTGCCTCCTCAACAGCAATTCTCCTGATCTCCTCTATGCTATCTCCTTCAAGAGCTTTGCTTAAAACTCTCTCAATACCAACTGAAAGGTTTACGGCTGTAGGTCTTGTAGATGCTAGAAGTCTTGCTCTCTCTACAATGTGAGATTTTAGCTCATTCAAATCTGAGAATTCCTTTTCAAATGCTGAAAGAGCTACTCCATAACCTCCAGCCACCTCAAGAGCTGGAGCACCTCTGACAGCCAATCTCTTTATAGCCATGGCAAGCTCATCAACATTCCTGCATTCAAGTATCTCAAGACTCTCAGGAAGTTTTGTTTGATCAATCAGCTTTACACATCCATCCTGCCAGAATATTGTCCTCATTCGCCAACCTCTGTCATGTTCAAATCTAATGCTCGTTCAAATCACAATTTATTTAAAGCCTTTGATATGTAGTCTTCTCCAGCTATTTCTAATACTGTAAGACCTGATTTCAGATTAGAAGCTTCTTCCTGGCTCATTTTCTCCATAAACGCTTTGTCGTCAATTATCATGCTATTCCCGTATGGATCCTCAACAATTAATGTAAGGCTCTCCTTGCCCTCTCTGACAAGCCTCAGCTTCTCCAGAATGTAATTGCATCTCTTTACAACTTCAGCATTGTCAGAATTCCATTTTTTTGCCATTTCAACAACGCTTTCAAATCTGAAAAGGACACCCTCGACATTTGTTATGAAGCCCTGACAGGCTGGACCTGGCTCCATCTCCAGCCCTAGCTCAGGAATTCTTATTGTTCCAGATGTTGATCTTACAACCTTCGCATAGAGCGTGTTTGAATTTATTTCCAGCGTGAACCTCACAGGCTCCTTCATCTCCGCAGAAAAAGAGTCAGCATGTCTGAATCCACACTCGCAAGTAATTGAGGTTAGGAGAAGCTTTCCAAAATATGGAGTTTCATATACAGAAGTAAGAACAACAAGTTCTCTTCCACAGAGAGGGCAGTTGATCATCTTCTGGTTCCTCTGATCTTGTTTCTGTCGATTTTTATCCCCATTGGTGTGATTATCACATGATCCTCACCAAGACCAACTATGTCTCCATGCACATCCTCTGCCAGCTGCTTCAGATCTTTCAAAACTCTGTCGAGTGTGAGTTTGTCGTGCTTTAAAAATGCTATATCAGCAATCACAATGTTTCCATCGTAAACCTGTCTTCTCACCTCTGGAATCTCGTTCAGTCCAGTTATTTCAGCCACCTTTATGTAGGTTTCTGTATCTCCTTCTAGCTCTGATTCAAATTCGCTCAAATCTAGCTCCTCATAGTCATCGACTCTTATTCTTTCCTGTTTTCCAAATAGCTTCTCAATTAGACTCATGATGTTCACCTGAAAGAATTATTGGTCAAACACTATTTAAATTTTCAC
>WAJY01000017.1 GCA_015523645.1 Geoglobus sp.
GACCCCCTTCTTGTAGAGGAATATCTCTACAAGAAGGGGGTCAGAAGGCTGATGGTTGAAGGTGGGGCTGAGATAAACTACTCTCTCTTAAAAGAAGGATTGGTTGATGAGGTAAGGATATTCTACTCAGGTATGATAATTGGGGGGAGAAATTCTCCAACTCTGGTTTCCGGAAGATCATTTGATCCACCCCTGAAGGCAAGGCTGAAATCATTCGAAAATCTTGGAAATGGAATCGCTGTTATCTGGGAGATTGATAGAGATTAGAGATCCTCATACCACTGTTTTGCTTTTCCATGCCATATTTCGAAACCTTTAATAATTGCCGAGAGCTAAAAAATAGCATGCTGTATGTTGTTGGTCACAAAAATCCCGATACTGACAGCATTTGCTCAGCCATAGCCTATGCAGAACTAAAAAGGAGACTTGGGACTGATGCAATCCCTGCAAGACTTGGAGAGCCAAATCCCGAGACAAAATTTGTTTTAGAGAAGTTTGGATTCTCACCTCCAGAGCTTATTGAGAGCGCAGATGGGAAAAAGATAGTTCTTGTTGACCACAGCGATAAAGCTCAGTCTGTTGACGGGCTTGAAAATGCTGAGATTGTGGAGATAATAGATCATCACAAGATAGGAGACATAACAACACCAAATCCGATATTCTTCCTAGCTCTTCCAGTTGGTTGTACAGCTACCGTTGTGAAACTCCTCTATGACTACCATGGTGTTGAGATTCCAAAAAACATTGCCGGATTGTTGCTTTCAGCAATTCTGAGTGATACTGTGATATTCAAGTCAGCAACAACAACAGAAAAGGACATAAAAGCTGCAAAAGATCTTGCAAGGATTGCAGGTGTGGATAACATCAATGCTTATGGAATTCAGATAAAATCAAAGCTATCAAATGTTGATGCACTGTCTGCAGAGGAGATACTAAAGAGAGATTTCAAGGAATTTGACATGTCTGGCAACAAGGTTGGCATAGGACAGATAGAGCTTGTTGATCTGAACTTGATTGAAAAGAGAATACCTGAACTCATCAGCACCATGAAAGATTTAAAGGAAAAGGAGTCCTTCAATGGTATATATCTCATGCTGACAGATATAATCAAGGAGGGCACCCTTCTTCTGGCTGTGGTAGATGATGATGGTGTTGTGGAGAAGGCATTTGGTAAGAGACTTTCTGACAACAGGGTGTGGCTTGAGAAGGTAATGAGCAGAAAGAAAGAAGTTGTGCCACCCCTTGAGTCAGCCTACTCCTCCTGATTTTTCTCAAAAATGTTTTTATCACAAGAAAGATCACAAGAGCTTATGATCAGAAAAGTATTGTATCCGACAGATTTTTCATCAGCCTCAGAAAAGGGTATTTCCGTTCTTGAGGAGCTGAAAAGTCTGGGTGTGGAAGAGATAGTTCTCATGCATGTAATAGATCTAAACAGGCTAATTGGTCCGGCTTCTGGAATTGACATACCTGCGGTTATACACGATTATGAGGAGGAGGCGAGTCAGAATCTAAAGGTTTTTTCAGAGAAGATCGAAGAGAGGGGTCTTAAGGTTGTCACTGCAGATTTAAAGGCTGGTGAACCTTCAATTGTTATATGCGAGGTGGCAGATGAGCTTGGGGTTGATCTCATAGCAATACCATCTCACGGTAAGGGTGTTATTGCTGAGGTTCTGCTTGGCAGCGTTTCAGAGGGTGTTGTTAGAAAGAGCAACAAGCCTGTTTTGGTGATAAAATTTTTTGCAGGAGAGGATGGTGAGGTCAAAGCCGAATTTGACAGACTTTTCAGGAAAATACTTCTGGCGTATGACTTTACAGAGATGTGTGATGAGGTTGTTAAATACGTTAGCTTCTTTGCAAAGGAAGGCAGGAGTGAAAAGGTGCTCATAGTTCATGTGGTTGAAAAGGGAAAGGAAGTTGATGAGAGAATGATCGAAAAGCTTGAGGAAATTGAAGGTAGATTTAAAAAGCTTGGAGTAAAGAGTGAGATATTCATAGAGGCTGGCACTCCATACAAGGAGATCCTGAGGGTTGCTGAGGAAAGAAATGCATCGATGATTGCGATTTCTTCGAGAGGAACAAGCCTTTTAAGATCCATTTTTGGCGGAAATGCTGAGGGAGTTGTAAGAAGGTCAAAAATTCCTGTCTTTGTTTACAAGAGATGATATACCTAACAACTTCAAGAGATCCATCTCAGAGAACCAGGAGGTTTGCAAGGGCAATATCCAGTTTCATGGAGTGGAGATACATTCAGAGAGGTAAAAAAAGCTTGGATGAGATTTTGAGCGAATACAGGAAGATCATAATACTTAGAGAGATAAAGGGAAATCCCTCTTTCATGGACATTTTTGAGAATGGAAGAAAAATTCTGACCATCAGAATAAATGTCGGGATAATAAGAAGAGAGAGGGTTGAGAGTTCTCCTGTTTACTTCGCTGGTAAGACTCCATTTGATCCTCTCATCCTTGGAGCTTTGCCAAAATCAAAAGCCGGAGAGAAGTTTGCCCGAAAGTCCCTGCCAAAGAAGATAGTATATGTAAGAGGGGGTAAAAGGCTTGAATTCGTCTATGATGGAGAAAGAATGATAACTCTGAAAATTTTAGGTGTTTATGAAGGCTAGAGTTGAAGTGAAGGGAGAGATGGAATTGCTGGAGATCATCAGAAGAGTTTTTGTTGAAAAGACCGAGGAGTCTAGAAGTGTGGCAAAAATTTATTTAACCCAAGAAAGTCTTGTGATTGAAATTGAGGCAAATGACTTAAATGCTCTGAGAGCAAGTCTGAATTCCCATCTCAGATTGCTGAGAGCGTGTGTAGAAACTCTAGAGGTGGTGAAAAATGGGTGAGATTCCTCCTCAGGTTCAAAACCTTGTTGCTCAACTTCAGCAAATCCAGCAGCAGTTGCAGCTGGTTGTAAGCCAGAAAGCACAGCTAGAATCTCTGATAAAGGAGGCAAAAGATGCACTTCAAGAGCTTGAGAAGTCCGATGACGAGTATGCCTACAGGGCTGTAGGGAATGTTCTGATAAAGCTGAAGAAGGAGGAGATAAAGAGCGATCTGAAAGAAAAGGTTGATACCTACGAAGTGAGAAAGAACATGCTTGAAAGACAGGAAGCAAAGCTGAGGGAGAGGGCAACAGAGTTGCAGAGCAAACTTCAAGCCTCACTAGGTGTGCAGGCAGGATAACTCCCCTTTTATTTTTGGAAAGATCTATTAATAGCAAAGGTATTCAATGGCTCATGGAGAGATACTACTCCAGCCTTGTAATCCGGTTTCTGGGCGGGATACTCATAGTCTTTCTCTCATTCTTTGCAATCATAATTGGCTTTCCTTGGTTAATGCTGGCAGGAGTTCTGGCTGGAGCATATATCTCATTCACCGCCTATCGAGAAGGGAGTAGAGCATAGTTAGGTAATAGACCTTGCAGGAGTGCTCTATGAAGCTTGCAATGGCAAAAGCCTGATGAAAGTTATTTGCAGCAGCATAAATGCCATGCTTCTTCACTACTGCAAATCCCTTTCTCTTCACTTCTTTTGATATCCTTTCAGCCAGCCTAGCACTCCCAAACTTCCCATCTATGAATTTTATCTCCTTCAAAAACATGATGCCTTCAAGATCAATCGGTTTTATGGATTTTTCTAGGTTTGAAAGTGCAACGTTATATGAGCCGTGGCAGTGAATTACGACATCATTATCGCTAAGCTCGTAAATTTTCTGATGAACAAGGAGATCTGATGAGGCTTCCTTGTTAGACTCCCCGAGCTTAACTCTGACAAAATCATCTTCATTCAAGCTGTCGAGAAAACTTCCAGTCTTTGTTATCACAATCCAGTCTCCATCTCTAAAACTAAGGTTACCGCTCGTCCCGTCTATGAGATTGTTCTCTGCCAACTTCCTCCCTATTCTTATTGCATCCTCAAGCATGATTGAAATTTTATGAGGTTGCATTTACTTTTTCTGGTTTTTCCAGAAAGGTTTAATTAGTAATCCAAATCAAAAGGTGTGTGGGCTATTTGATAGCGATAGAGGGTATTGATGGATCCGGGAAGACAACCATTTCAAGGTATGTTAAAAACATTCTGAAGGATTTTGGTATTAAAGCATCAATCCTGAAGGAGCCTAGTGATAGCAAATACGGAAAAATGTTGAAAAATGCAAAGAAAAGATTTCCCCCTGAAAAAGAGCTTGAACTCTTCATTCTTGACAGAATCGAGGATGTTGAAAAGAACATTCTTCCGAAGCTTAATTCAGGAA
>WAJY01000018.1 GCA_015523645.1 Geoglobus sp.
ACCCACAACAATCCGGATTTGGCTCTGTCTGTTTTCTAATTTCAGTTTGTTATCTTCTATCACTATTAACTTTTTTCTCCTTTATCTGAATGCTTTAATACTTTTTTAACTTCTGGATAGTAAGTTTTGGCAGATTTATGAGTTATTTTCTCGAGCAAAGAGATGAATTTGCTTGCTTTCCCTTAACAAAACTCGGTAAAAGTAAAGCTGGAGGGTTAGAAAATACACTTTTGTTTGGAGACTGATGAGCTTCTTTCAAATAAAAGTCATTTCTTGCGCATCCTCCAATCACAGGTATCCACTTTCAAGATCACTCACTCCTAGAGCGCATCCCAAATATGCTTTTTAGTGTTATTACCATGCCAAAAACTATCATAAGTACTCCAATAGATTCTAATTTGGTAGCATAAAGTGCCGCTTTTTCAGGAGATATTAAAGTAAAGAGATTGAATGCTCCGAAAAGGTAAGTTAGTCCAATAGCAAAAACAGCAAACCCTATACCAAAACCAGCCCAATATTTCCCTTTTTCACTTCATCCTGAATTTCATCAAGTTTTCTCCTAATCTTATCAAGACTCTCATTTGCTCCACTCATGAAAAATCACCGAATTGTATTCTTAAAATCAAAGAAAAGTTTTACGATTAAAAGATCCCCTAGCCTTTTTAGAATCTCTTGTTTGATGAGTTTTGCTCCGCTTTCATCTTTGTCAGTTTTTGCTCGAAGGCAAACAGCATGATCTTCAGGCAGTTAGAACCCAGCCTCTAATTTACCAGATTTGCCAGTCAAAAACTCTTAGCTAGATTGCCAAGCTTAAAATGCTGTATTTCAGCTTGCAAGTTTTTATAACACACTAAAATCTCGCCACATACAGCATATAATATATCGCAATTCCGCTTGCGAAAGATAGTAACCATGTGATGATTGTAGCTTTTCCAAGTCTGTGGTGCCTTTCCTTGCTTCTTATCATCCTTCTTCCATTCGTTTTTGTGGTGTTTCTAAAGCCGTGATAAACCATGTACAATGCCATTGCAAGGACAACTATAGAGATGATCGAATGAAATATGACCGTCGGAAGGTAAATGTACGCTTTTATGTATTCAGGACCTTTAAATTCCGTTCTGCCTTCTATAAGAGATTTTACCATGTAGCTCACCATGAATGATGTGTCGAGAATTAACGCTGAAACCATTGTTCGATAATGTGCATTTATGCTTCTCTTTCTTGCAAAGTAGTATCCCAAGAGAAATGCAGAGGTTACTAAAAACTCAAGAATGAGACTCAAATCTGAGAAGTAACTGGCTCGCGTTCCAAAGAATCCCATGATCTTTTTTGCTCATCTCGCAGTATAAAACATTTCTCGATTGTATGGGAAAAAGTAATAAAATTCTGCGAGTTTGGATTTATGATGAATCTAAGAAGTATTGTGCTGATGGCAATACTTGCATTTCTCATCTTTCCAGCAAGCGCTTTGCCAAAGTATGCTGAGGAAACAGGACAGGAGTGTGTTGCTTGCCATACAAATCCTGCTACTGGAGAGCTAAATGATGTTGGTAAAGCATTCAGGCTCACACACAAATGGCCTCCAGAAGAGAAAGCTGACTTGACGATTGTTTTTGCCATCGGCTTCCTCCATCTTCTCTCTATAGTCTTATGGATTGGTGCTATATTCTTCGTTCATCTAGTTCATACTCCAGATGTTGTTGCAATGGGTGGAGCACCTAAAAAGGAACTCATGCTTGGGTGGGCTGGTATTGTTGGAACAGGAATAAGCGGAGCTCTGCTAACATCTTTCAGATTCTCATCTCTCGCTGATCTTATAAACTCTACAAGCGGAATCATCGTGCTTGCAAAAATTGCAATCTACATTTTCATGGTATTTACTGCAACAACGCTAACACTTTATCTGAACAAGAAATTCAGAATTGCTGCTGTAATGCCTGGTTATGTTGAGATAGGGAATCTTAGAGAGTTTAGGGAATTGAGCAGGGATAAAGGAATCCTTGTCTCCGTTGGCGGACTTGTCTATGATCTATCTTCAAGTCCTTTATGGAAAAATGGAGTTCATGCGGGAAAACATGAAGCTTGGAGAGACCTCACTCAGGAGATAAAGGATTCTCCCCATGGCATGGCTATACTTAGCAAGTTCAAACCTGTTGGATATCTAAGTGATTATAGGGCTTTAATCAGGGAGATAGGCTTTGCCATGAAGGTCTTTAAGATCTTTGCCTACTCAAATCTCATTTTGGGGATCACGGCTATCTTTCTGAGCGCCTATCTAAGGTGGATGCTCTAGCCTTACACGTATTTCTCAGCTATGTCCCCTGCAATCGGCACCTTGAATCTTTCTCCCTGATATGCTTTTATTATCAGCAGGATCCAGAGAATAAAGGCAACAAGACCAAGAAATGATGAAATCATCCATCCAAAGTATGGTATGGCCATGAAGAACCACTGGAGAATGAAGATTGCTAGGAAAACGACTATTGACTGCATTGCATGGAATCTAACGTAGCTGCTCTCTTTCTCAAGAAGGTAGAATACTATTCCGGTCACAAATCCAAGAACATATGCTAGAGCAGCCTCCAAATTTTCCTCAAGTCCTAACGATGTTTTTGTCATAGAAAGTATTTTAGAATCTCTAATAGTATAAAACATTTCCGCAATCTCAGACAAGTTTTTATTATGAGTTAGCTCTCTGTCCAACATGATAGATCCTTGGGATGTTGGCGGAGAGATAGATTATGCTAAATTGATGAAGGAATTCGGCATAGAACCATTCCAGCCTCTGCTTGAGAGGATTGAAGACCCAATGCATCTTATGAAGAGGGGGGTCATTTTCGGGCACAGGGATTATGAAAGAATTATCGATGCAATCAACAACCATAAACCTTTTGCAGTTATGTCAGGTTTTATGCCATCAGGCTTACCCCATTTTGGGCACAAGATGACCATGGATGAGATTGTGTGGCACAATAGGAAAGGAGGAATGGCATTTGTAGGAATAGCTGACATGGAGGCTCATGCTGTCAGAAATTTGTCATGGGAGAAGACAAGGGAAATTGGCATGTCATACATAAAGGCAATTATCGCTCTTGGTCTTGAGACAAATTCAGTAATTTACTTTCAGAGCTCAAATGAAAGGGTAAAGGATCTGGCTTTTGAACTTGGAGAGGAGGTTAACTGGAGTGAGTTGAAGGCTATATACGGATTTGATGGAGAGACGACGCTTGCAAAAATGTTTGCAACATCCATTCAGGCGGGAGACATCCTTCTTCCTCAGTTAAAATTTTACGGTGGTCCTAAGCCTACTGTTGTCCCTGTTGGCGCAGACCAAGACCCCCATTTAAGGTTAACCAGAGACCTCTCCTCCAGAATTTCTATCTTTGCTCTGGAGGAAATTGATGGGGGATACAGGGTAAGAAGCAGGAAAGGTAACAGTTTTCTTACCCATCTTGGCAACCTAGATTTTGATGCAAAAATTTATGATGAGCATGTGGATCTTTTTGGCGAGAAATCTGAAATTGAGAGTAAAATAAGGGAATTAGAGCTGGAAATTGGTGGATATGCATTCATCCCTCCCTCATCAACATACCATCGCTTTATAACCGGTTTACAAGGCGGAAAGATGAGTTCTTCAAAGCCAGAAAGCTTCATATCGCTTTTTGATAAGCCATCAGAGGCTGGGAAAAAGGTAATGAAAGCTTTGACAGGTGGTAGGGCAACAGCTGAGGAACAGAGAAAGCTCGGTGGACAGCCGGAGAGATGTGTTGTTTTTGAGCTCTACACAATTCATCTGCTTGATGATAAAGAGTTGGAGAGGATGGAGAGAGATTGTAGAGGTGGAGCGATTCTATGTGGTGAATGCAAGAAGTTAGCCACCGAAAGGGTTGAAATCTTTTTAAAGGAACTGCAGGAGAGGATGGAGGAAGCTGAAGGCAGGCTTGACATGTATACAATTCTGATGTGATTAGAAATGGAGAAGTGAGCGAATGGAACGGAAAACACTTAAATATTCTTGCCTTTATCTGTGAAGGCTATGGGGTTTGAGTGGTACACCGATTTTGTGGAGATTGGATATGAGCCTGAGAATGAAATTGTATGTTTTTTCAGGGCAGAGCCTGATGGTATAAGCATGGAGGAATGTGCAGGGAGAATTGCGAGTGAGAGCAGTGTTGGAACCTGGACAACCCTTTCCAATCTTCCTGAAAGGATAAAAAGGCTGATGGCAAAGGCTTTCAGAATTGAAGGAAATCTAATTGCTGTCAGCTATCCATTAGATCTTTTCGAAGAGGAAAACATTCCCCAGCTTTTGAGCAGCGTTGCAGGAAACATATTCGGTATGAGAGCTCTTAGGAGTTTGAGGTTAGAGGAAATACAGTTTCCAGATGATTATCTGAGGTTTTTCAAGGGTCCTGCTTTTGGCGTGGAGGTCAGGAAAAAGCTGGGGATAGAAGACAGACCAATAACTGCAACCGTGCCAAAGCCAAAGGTTGGATATAATGCAGAGGAATATGCCGAGGTTGCCTACAATTCTTTGGTTGGTGGAATAGATCTTTTGAAGGATGATGAGAATCTCACATCCCAGCCTTTCATTAGGTTTGAAAAGAGACTTGAAAAGGTAATGAGGGTTGTTGAGAGAGTTGAAATGGAGACTGGAGAAAAAAAAGGTTATCTTGTAAACATAACAGCTGAATGCAAAGAGATGGAGAGAAGATTAAAGCTGGTTGCAGATTACGGAAATGAATTTGTGATGATTGACATTCTCACCTCCGGCTTCTCATCCCTCCAAACCCTGAGAGATCTTACAGAAGACAACAAAATTGCCATTCACGCTCACAGGGCTATGCATGGTGTTTTCACAAGAAAGCCAGATCATGGCATTTCCTTGAGGGTTATAACAAAGCTTGCCAGGCTTGCGGGTGTTGATCACATGCATGTTGGAACCGGAGTTGGGAAGATGGCTGGAAGCAGAAAGGATGTTGAGGAGCTATTGAAGGTATGCAGGGAGAAAATGGGTCAACTGAAGCAGGTTATGCCAGTGGCATCAGGAGGTCTTCATCCTGCTTTGATTCCAGAGGTGCTTGACATATTTGGAAAGGATGTTATAATACAGGTGGGCGGTGGTGTTCACGGGCATCCTGATGGCAGTGAAGCTGGAGCTAAAGCTTTAAGAGATGCAATAGATTCTGCTATGAATGGGATACCACTTTGGGAGTATGCTGAAAGAAGCAGAGAGCTCAGAAAGGCTTTGGATAAGTGGGGTTATGTGAAACCGAAATGAGCCTGACATTTGTAGGACTTGGACTCTGGGATGAGAAGGATCTGACAATCAGAGGTCTTGAAAAGGCTAGAAAGGCTGACAGAGTTTATCTGGAGCTTTACACATCCAAAACCTTTATCAATATTGAAAGACTGGAGGAGCTTGTATGCAAAAGAATTGAGATTCTTGAGAGGCATCACCTTGAGGAGGAGAGCTTGAAGCTTGTTGAAGAGTCTAGGGAAAAAGATGTTGTTTTGCTCGTTCCAGGAGATCCTTTTGTTGCCACAACCCACTCAAGCATCTTGGTGGATGCAAAAAAAAGAGGAGTTGAAGTGGAGATAGTTCACAATGCAAGCATATTATCTGCTATAATTGGAGTTACAGGATTGCATGCATATAGATTTGGGAAAACAGCCACAATAAGCTTTCCATACAGGAACAGGATCTCAAGATATCCTGCAGATGTTATAAAGCAGAATCTGTCAGTAAATGCTCATACACTACTGCTTCTGGATCTCAATCCACGTCCAATGAAAATAGAGGAGGCTGTGGAGATACTTGGAAAGATAGACAGGAGCTTGCTAAACCTGTTCTCTGTTGGCGTAGCTAGAGTTGGGGGCGATAGCAAGATTTTCTGCGATAGACTTGTAAGTCTAAAGGAGAAGGACTTTGGAGATCCACCACACACAATCGTTGTTCTTGCCAAAACGCTTCACATAACAGAATACGAGTTTTTGAAAGAGTTTGCATATGCGCCTGAAGATCTCAAGGATATTGTGGAGTGAAGAGATAGAATGAAATTCCCCTATAATTAATAAGCTTTCCTCCATCAACTATTTCATTCTTCAGAGGGAGAATTATGGTGTCGCACCCCACATTCCTAGCCAACTTCAAGATGCACCCCTGAATTTCGTAGGGAGGTTTTATTGAGTAAATTAGACTTGCGCTCCTGTATATCTCCACATTTGGCATGCAAACGTCATCAATCACCACATCCTCCCTCGTCTTTACAACATCCGTCCTTATAACTTCAAAGCCTCTTTCCTCAAGATAGTCAGATGTTGTGAAGTTGTATCCAACACCAATCTCTACTACTTTCCCAGAATACATGCTCGCTATGTAAATTGCAAGTTCAATCACGATTCCTTTTTAAATTCATAATGCTTTATATCTTCTGTGTATTCAGTCTTAATAAGGAGCTTCGATCCAAGGGATTCGTCAGACATAATGAGGATTGATGCTGAATCTTTCAACACAACAAATCCAACCTATGATCTTTTCATATACCTCACTTACGGAAATGACATTCTTGTTGCAGACATAGGAGGCATGGTTGTTGGATATATTGTTCTCTCTTACAAGGAAGAAGAGGCAAAAATAATGTCCCTTGCAGTAAAAAGGGAATTCAGGAGGAAGGGCATAGGAAAAATTCTTTTAAAAGAGGCAATAAAAAAGGCAAAGCAGAACAGCAAGAAGAGAATGCTCCTGGAAGTAAGGATCTCAAACACCCCTGCACAAAATCTCTATAAAAAATTTGGATTTGAAATCGCTGGAGTTCTTGAGTCCTACTATTTTGATGGGGAGTCTGCCTATCTAATGTGCTTGGACCTCAACAAGGTTGATGACCTCTCTTAGTCTCGGATTGGCAAGCAAATCGCTGTGGTCTCTCTCACCTAAAAGTTCGTTCAGCCCTTTACAAAGCAGGAAGATTGCCTTTTTGTGCTCATTCTTGCTCTTGTGTATGTGTACAGGCTGAATCCCCATTGCCTCGTATTCTTCAAAATAACCGTTTGTAATGCCTGCATCCTCCAAAAACCTTTTAACATGGAATAAAGTCAGGTGGAGAAAGACGAGCTCCTCTTTATGCATTCATCACCACCGTAATACCTCATGATCATACACTATAAAAGCTTTATTTAGCGTTAATAAGTCTCCATTCGTATTCATACTAATGGAAATTATTTGCACTTTTTTGAAAACATCAATTCTTAAGCAAACTTTGAGAAGGTTTTAATACATTTTTGACAATGTTAATTGGATGAAGGTTTTGCTCAGCAGAAAGGAAACTGTGAAGCTACTAATACTTTCCGAGCTTGTGAAAAACCCTGAATGTAATCAAAGAGACATAGCCAAAAAGTTACAGATAACACCACAAGCTGTCTCCGAACACTTCAAGGAATTGATCTCAGAGAATCTTGTCAGGGTTATTCATAAAGGCTATTATGAGGTGACTGACAAGGGAAAGGAATGGATAAACAAGAATCTCATAGATCTTCATCTTTTCGTTGAGAACGTCCTTGATACGGTTTTCTCGTCTTCCCTTGTAGCAATCGCTCATGGAAAGATTGAGAAGGAAAGTGAGGTCGAGTACTGGTTTCAAGATGGCTACATATTTGCAAGAGAAATGGAAGGAGGAAATGGTTTTGCCTTAACTTCAGCAGAGGATGGAGAGGATGTTCTGATAAAACCATCAGGGATGTTTAAACCTCCAAAAAAAGGTGAAGTGCTGATATTCAGGGTACCGATAGTTCAGAGAGGTGGAAGCAGAGCTGTGGACATTCAAGCTCTGAAAAATGTGGTTAGGGAAAATGAGAGATACATAGTCATTGCACTTGGAATAGAAGCCTTGGTGGCTTGCAGAAAAGCTGGAGTTGAGCCAATTTTCTTTGGTGGAAAGAATGTCTGTGTTGAGGCTGCCCATCATGGCTCAGGAGTAATTGCTGTCGTAACTGAAACGCTTGTGGAGGATCTTATTAGAACGCTGGTTGATGAAGGTCTAAGATTCGAGGTTGTTGAAG
>WAJY01000019.1 GCA_015523645.1 Geoglobus sp.
CTACACCAACTGCTACACCAACTCCAACAGCTACACCAACTGCTACACCAACTCCAACAGCTACACCAACTGCTACACCAACTCCAACTGCTACACCAACTGGAATACCTGGCTTTGACTTCTCTCTTGTAATCTTGGCTTTGTTGGTGGTGATATTTGTGGGAAATATGTTTAAGCGATAGAAAAATTTACAAACTAAAAGGAGATTAGAGATGTTGAATGAAAAAACTTTGAGGTGTTAGAAAATGAAAGTGGTGAAGATCGGAATTTTAGTAGCATTAGCCATGTTGGCAATGACCTCTATTGTGGCTTCTCAAGCACCTCCGGGAGTACCACCCGTTACAAGCATCGATCTGAGCACCGACAGAGTGGTCATATCAACTACTGGTATTGCTCAACTTACAGCCCAAATACAGAGCGATCAGTTGAATGACAGACTGATAACCTTTGAAATTGTAAGCAATGCTCAAAGAGCAGACCTTGGCACGACTCCGGATGAGCCAGAAGGAGATTCTGTTTCTGATAGAACCAATGCAAGTGGTGTTGCGACTGCTTATCTGTTTGCAGTTTCCGAGGGTAATGTAACGGTTCAGGCTTGCTGGTATGGTGAAACAACTGTTTGCTCAAACACGATTACAATTCTGATTGTTTCAACGCCCTATGGTGTTTCTCTAAGCACAGCAGATCCTGTGAAGGATGCTTTAACAGGACAGAGTGTTCAATTCTCAATTCAGGTATTGAATACAGGCTTGTATGCAGATAACTTCAGCATAACTGTGAATGCTCCGGGAGTTGTTACACAGCTTGATAAACAGTACATTGAGCTCAATTCAGGACAGGAGGGAACTGTATTGCTTACAGCTTACTCAAATCAGCCAGGTAACTATACCATCACAGTCACAGCAACTTCAGTAGATCACCCAGAGGCAACAGACACATTGACACTCTATCTGAATGTCAGAGAGCCGATACACAATGTTATACTCACTCCAGATCAGCAAATCATTGAAGTTGATCCAAATGAGAATGCTATATTCAGCATTACAATAACAAACGCTGGAGAGGTTACAGAAACCTTCGCTCTAAGCCTTACACACGATCCTAATGTGACAGCATCCCTCAGCACGAATTCAGTAACTCTAAATCCAAATGAGTCGCAGGTGGTACAGCTCACAGCCCATGCATTTCTACCTGCTACCTATCCAATAACCGTTACTGCAACAAGTGCAAATACTGAAAACTCAACCACAGTCTACTTAACAGTCAGAACAGTATACTCCTTCACTCTCTCAGTTCTGCCAAAAGATATCACAGTTCTTGTTAATGATACCGCAACCTTTACAATTACTATCACAAATACTGGAAACGTTCCTGATTCATATACAATAGCTTCGGATGCTGGACAATTGAGTACATCGATTATTAGCCTTGGTGTAGGTGAAAGTGAAACAATCTACCTTAATTTCAGCTCATCAACTTCGGGACAATATATCATAACGATCAATGTCACATCGGTTGGAAGTGGAAGCTCTGTCAGTGACACAGTCAATGTGACTGTAATATCTTCTCCCGGTACACTACCAGGAGCTGAAAACCCACCAACAGACACAGACAACGATGGACTTTACGAAGATGTTGACGGAGACGGAATGCTAACATTCGAGGATGTCAAGCTTTTCTTTACCGACTGGATGATGGATCTTATACCATCCCAGTACACCCAGTTCTTCGACTTCGATGGAGACAATCTGCTATCATTTGATGACGTGAAAGAACTCTTCTTTGAGTGGTTGCTGTCCTGAATTTAATTTGATTTTTGAAGTTATATATTTTATTTTCCTTTAATATTAAATTTAATAAATTATTTAATGTAGCAAAAATACTTAAATTTAGGTGCGGAACGCAGCAAATATTAATTTATTGGCTAAAAGCCAAAGAGGTATTTGTCCGAAATGGTGGTATCTAGTTGAGATAACTCGCCAAACTTTCTTTAGAAGTAGTCAGTAAACAAAAACTTTAAATATGCTTACTCTTTTATAATAATAGGTGGCGGCAAGGGACAAGCTTTGCACAGTGGAGGTATAGCTAGTGTAGATGGTGTGTCGCCACCTGAAATGATAGGTTTTATATAGGGAAAGGTGAAGAAAACCATGCTAAAAGGAGGTAGAAAAGTATGAGCAGATGGAAAATAGGGATAGTAGTATTGGTAATGTTATTGTTAACAGCAACTGCAAGTGCGCAGACGGTCTCTGTTGAAAGTGCAACTGTCAATGTAAATGAAACAACATCTATCGACATCACCCTGGACTCAGCTCCAAACGGACTTTCAGGCTACATGATAAGCATAAGCCTATCAAACCCGAGCATTGCAGAGATAACAAATGTAAGCCTGCCATCATGGGCAACAGACATGGGAACAACATTCAACTCAGGCTCAGCAGCAATATCAGCTGCCGATTTTGGAAATGCAATCCAACCGAACGCAACAAACATACCTCTGGCAACTTTAACAATTAAAGGAAATCAGGTAGGAACAACTGAAGTCTTGCTAAGCGTAACATCAATGAAAGACGATCAGATTCCAAATCAGCAGATAAATCCATCAATTCAGAACGGAGTTATAACAGTAATACAAATCCCACCACTACCAGGAGCTGAAAACCCACCAACAGACACAGACAACGATGGACTTTACGAAGATGTTGACGGAGACGGAATGCTAACGTTCGAGGATGTCAAGCTATTCTTTACCGACTGGATGATGGATCTTATACCATCCCAGTACACCCAGTTCTTCGACTTCGATGGAGACAATCTGCTGTCTTTCAATGATGTTAGAGAGCTGTTTGTTGAGTGGATGTTATCTTGAGTTTTTAATTTTGATAACTCTTGTTCTCTTACATTTGTACATTTTGGTAGAATTGAGTCAAATTTGAGGCAGCCTACTTTCTATTTTTAAGTCTCTTCTCTAATCTATATCGTATGGCATCAAACTATGTTAGGGTACTTACAAAATCAATGACCGAATCTCTTTTCTCAGAGCTTCAAGTCATCAACGAACGATCAACAAAACTCTCTATTGAAGTATACGTCAAAACCTCCTCCAAAGTAGAAAAATTAACATAAAACCGAAAGAATTATGTAAGGAGAAATAAGTCCCTCTGGGCAAACATTGAATGTACCACTCGTAACCGATCCAAACGACAACGGATAGAAGCTATTGGTAAAAAACTTAAGATTTTCGATTTGAGGAAAGTAAAGAAGGTGATTTCAAAACGTGAAAAGTTGAAAGCTATTTTCATTTTAAAGATTGTGACGACTTCTATGATCTTCTCCACTCAAATAAACCATGTTGTCAGAAAATTAAATCGAAGAGAAGAGCTAAGAGAATTTATGGGAGCAAAAGAGGAAGAAATACCTAAGGAGAATAAGTTTACTTTTCCTTTCAAAGTTCAGCTTAAGTAAATTCACAGACATGGGATTGAGAATTCTGAATTCAATTATAAAGAGAGGGCGAGAAACACTCGAACAATCATCGATTGCACTGACGTAAGCGTTTATATCATCTACTTCAGAAAACCTGCAAAGCAGAGAGATTAAAGATGGAGCGATTTAACAAAAATGATGCTTTATGGAAATGAAAATGACCTCAGCTTTGGAGCATCAATCCCTGAAACCTTCTCCTCTTTCTTTTACATCCTGCAAACAGAGATAAGGTGATGGACGAGCTGGATAGGAGAATAATCAGAAATGGAGACACTATAATTATGGATAAAGGTCTCTTGGCATAAAGGATATCTGATTGGAATATAACGAATACAGAATTGTTCCTCTGATCTTCTTTGGAAATAACCTCGATGTTCGGAGATTGGACGGAACGTTTAGCTATCCTTTGAGTATTTTTCAGCTATTATGATTATGAAAATATGAGAAGGAAATGATGATTTACAAAGCTTTGAAAGCTAAGCTGCCAGTTTTGAGCATATTGCATCACTGTACTATGATATCTTTCTACAAATTCGTAGCAGTAGTATCTCTTTGGTTGTAGTGGTTGTTGCACTGGGATTTAAGGAGAAGAAAGTGTTACAGAAATTGGCTGAAGGTTAGTTTTGTAATAATCTTACGCCTCTTTGTCTAGGGTTACAAAGCTTTCTGGAAGATAAGACTTAAGAACCAGAAGAGTTTTTACAGGTTTGTGGACATTTTTCAAGAAACTGGTGGGAAATTTTGGGAGAACCTCAGCAACTTTTCAGAGCCACCAAAGTTGGAGATAGCGAGTGCAGAATCTGAGATTGCTTATCCTTTAGGACTACAGAAAAAAATATAGGGAGTGTTATGATAGCTGAATGGACAACATTTAGATTGGCTAAAATGGTTTGGAGAATTTTTAAAAAGCCTATAAACTTGATTGAAACAGCATTAACACTCTAGGCATTTTACATTCTTGGGTTACCGTACTTATGAAACTATTTCTTTGCGGTGTATTGCTTAAAGATATGGCAGCTTTTA
This sequence comes from Geoglobus sp., assembly GCA_015523645.1. GTDB lineage: Archaea > Halobacteriota > Archaeoglobi > Archaeoglobales > Archaeoglobaceae > Geoglobus. The sequence continues at coordinate 4,510 of WAJY01000019.1, forward strand.
GCTCTTAACGCTTCTATTTATCCTCCAGTATCGTTAGCTTACTCCACATATAGCAAAAATTTTATCATTCTTTATCAAGTCTTAGACCTCTAAAAACCCATATCCAGCATCATGGAGATTTGAGAGGTTCTTGAACGCTTGAACAAGCCTTTTTGAAATACTCTACACAATGTAAGTCACAAATTCTTAAAATGATAACCAAGACATTCATAAAGAGGCAAGCTAAACATTAAATATTTCCAAAAAGTATGCAAGTGCAAATTACCCGAGCAAATAAGGAAAACATAGAAAGTGAAGAACGACGAGAGACAGCTAAAGAATTGGAAGTGCTATAAAACTTGTGGTTTTGATGATAAAGAATCTAGACAACCCATTAGTTGAGAAAAACTGGAATATCGACTCTGATAAAGGATTTGGTTAAAAACAAAAAGGGAAGGAGATTTACCAGCAAAAAATAATATTATAACAAACAAGCAATACATTTAAGTTCACTGAAGTACAAGCTTCCTTATCCCCTTCGGATCAAGCTCCTCTATGATC
>WAJY01000020.1 GCA_015523645.1 Geoglobus sp.
AGCTCCCTCAGCCAGTAGCTTTCCTGCTGGATGTTCTATTTCTAGGCATTCTAGCATTCTTGCACCACTAGTAGTGATTTCGGATTCTTTTTTTCTTGCTATAATCTTAATTAAACCTTTTGGTCCAAATGATCGCCTGATAAAATCGGATATGCTTTTAACAGCATGAAGGTTCGAGAAAAAAATATTATCTCTCTCGATTCTTACACTTTTTTTCACTCCTCGAACCCGTACTCCTTCCATCTTTCCATAACTTTCTTTTTGATGCTTTCAGGGTAAGCTTTTTCGAAGGACATCACTGGTGGTATCCATTCCTCTGGCCAGTCCTTAGGCCATGTAGCATCTATGAGTACCTTTGATCCTCTGCCAATTGGTCTGTCAGCTGGGGGCATTGCAGGCCAAAGGTTGTATGAAAATCTTCCACTCTCAACATGGATACCTCTTGAAGGGTAGCATCTTGTTGAAACCGCCCACATTACCTCATTCAAGTCTGTTGGATCGATGTCCTCATCCACGATAATGAGATAATCTGCCCCTACCATTCCAAATCTGTGACTCCAGACAGCTGATGCAAGTACTTTTGTGTAGCCGTAAAAGGGTACCTTTGTGCTTACTATGGTTAAATGATTTCCAACTCCGGCTGGTGGGTAGTATGCTATCCTGACAGGAAATCCCTGCTGTCTAAGGTAATGGGTCATTATAGCCGAGCCAAATGTTGATCCAACCATGCACCACTCATCCACAGGCTTGCCCATGCATGTTACAGGCAGGATAGGATCATCTCTGTGGGTTACGCAGTTTACTTTAACCCAGGGTCTCGGACCCGGAGGCATTCCTCTGTAGCCCGTATATTCCCCAAAAGGACCCTCAATTTTCCTGTCTTTGGGTGGAATTTCTCCCTCTATAACAATTTCAGATGTTGCTGGAACCTCCAAATCCTGTGTTTCACACTTAACCAACTCTATCGGTTTTTCCTGCATTGCTCCAGCCACTTCGACCTCGCTAACTCCCGGAGGCAGTGGCATCGCAGAAGACAAAACTGCAAATGGTGGACCTCCCATAAAAGTTACACACGGCATAGGGATTCCTTTTTCCTCGTATTTTGCTAAATGCATCCCACCCTGTCCTGTTGGGACAAGCAGTGTCAAAAGTATTCTTCCCGGTGGGAGATCCTTGGTTGTCTCTTCGTAGTTTATGGTATAGCCCTTCAGAGGGACAGCCTGTCTGTACATTCCCCAGTTTACCCAGTCTGTATCAGGGTCCTTTGTTACAACCGATGCCCATGTGCTGATATACCTCCCACCATCCCCACCATGAATTATCGGTACTGGGAATTTTGTGACATCTGCCTCCTCCCCTAGCATTATGTTCTCCTTACACTCACCACTCTCAACATTAACTGGCTTGATTCTGTTTCCAAGCCTTTCAATTATGGTCTCTAAAAGCTTTTCAAATGGTGTGTCTTTTGAAAGACCAAGTGCCAAAGCCATTCTTGCGTGCATATACGGTTTGGCGTAGCCATGTGGGGATCCAAGAACTCGATACCCCTCAGGGTAGTCTTTTATTTTGTTAAAGAGCGGTGCAGGACCTCCAGTCTCGTTAAGCCTTCTGATTATCGCTCCAATCTCCAGCCTCCAGTCAACCTCAGTATTAACATCAATCAACTCTCCTTCATCCCTCAAGTCTTCTATAAACTCCCTAAGATCCTTATGGGGATACCTCATATCACTTCACCTCGATATAATACTTAGGTTCTGAGGTTTTATGCTCATTTTCACACATCTTACATTTCAACAGATACTCGCCATCTCTTTTCTCTATCAACTCTGTTATGCAAGATGCCTTACAAAAAGGGCACCACACATAAGCCACGTCTCCTTCTTTTTCCAGCTTGCCAACGAAGACGTCGTCTGACATGTTTAGTCATTAATGAATTTTCTTATAAAAATCTTTCCATTGTCAACAAATTGATAAATTGAGTTTACCATAGTAAAATGAAAAATATGAATCTACTTTATAAATTCTTGTCGTTAATTATCTGCTCACTTACTTTAATCCTGATTTTGTCTCCAATTTTCAAGTTAAGCTTGTCCAAAATTCTGACAGGAGCTATCACCTCTACAACATTCTCTGGATGGGCAGAGTATTCCTTTGGAATTATACAAACACAGCCGGGAATTTCACCGATTTTAACGGGAAATGTTTGAGCAATGCAATACGTGTTATCAGGTGGTATTAATTTTTTTAAGTTTTTCAGCCTTTCTCTCAAAATTTTGAATCTCTCATAGCTTTCTCTGCTCAATTCAACATTTAATGTTCCTGGATATGGTTCAAATCCGTAAAGGTTTTGAATTTGTTTCTTAACCCACTCCAAAGATAGAAAGAATTCTCCCTTTCCGATACCCTTAACAATGATCCCTTCCAGAATCATACCCCATCCAGGGTTTGTAAAGGCTATGGGGGATATCAAAGAAATCCAACGCCCTTCCAACTATGTGATTAACAATGTCATCTACCCATTTAGGCTTGTTGTAAAAAGCAACTATGGGTGGAATCACGATTGCCCCCATTTTTCCAAGCTTAGCCATAATTTCCAAATGACCAACATGAAATGGGGATTCCCTGACTACAAGAACAAGTCTTCTCTTCTCTTTTATTGTTACATCTGCAGCCCTGATTAGTAGGTTGTCATTATAGGAGTTTGAGATTGCACTGGCAGTCTTTATACTGCAGGGAATCACTATCATTCCGTCTGTTTTGAAAGAACCGCTAGCAATTCTTGCACCTATGTCATTGATGTCATAGACGTAATCTGCTAGGCTTTTGACATAGTCAACATCGTACTCAGTTTCCTGAGAAATTGTAAACTCTGAAGCCCTAGTAATTACTAAATGTGTCTCTATGTCGTCGATATCTCTCAAAACCTCAAGCGCTCTTATGCCTAGTATTTGACCAGTGGCGCCACTCATACCGACAACAATTCTTTTGAGCATGTAAAACCATTCGGATTGGGTAATGATAAATAATTTTCGATATCTTGTCTAGCGAAACATTTATCCAAGCGTGATTTTTACAAACTATCACGATGAGCTATGAAACAATAAAGCTGGTTGAGGATGGAGAGGTTGCTACTGTCTTGCTAAACAGACCCAGTGTCATGAATGCCATGAACAGCAAAATGAGATCGGAGATGTTGGAGGTTTTTGAGAGGTTTGAAGGGAGAGATGATTTGAGGGCAGTCATTCTATCTGGTGCTGGCAAGGCATTTTGTTCAGGTGGAGACATAAATGAGATAAGAGAGCTAGGAATTAAAGGAGACGTAGAGACCATTGAAAAGGTTATGAAAAGTATAAACAGATTCGTTTTGGAGATCCTTAACTTCAGCAAACCACTGATTTGTGCCGTAAATGGAATTGCAATTGGTGGAGCCTTGAGCTTGATAACATGCAGTGACATTGTCATAGCCTCAGAAAGCGCAAGGTTTGGCTCGGGATTTATCAACATAGGTTTAGTTCCTGACATGGGGATCAGTTTTCTGCTTCCAAATACTTTGGGAGTGTTCAAAGCTAAAGAACTTCTTTATACGGGAAAGATAATAGATGCTTCTAAGGCTAAGGAAATCGGCTTAGTCAACATGATTGTCCCAGACAACGAGCTCATTTCAACTGCAAAGAAATTTGCAAAGGAGATTGGAGAAAAGCCGTTGAGGGCTTTAAAACTCACAAAAAGGCTGGTAAATAACCTTCTAATTAATTCTTTACTAAATGTTATGGAAATGGAATTGCTCATGCAGTGTGAGTTAATAAAAAGTGAGGAACATAAAAGGTTACTTGAAAAATTTGTTTAAATGTTATTTTGGAACAAAAACGTAGATGTATCTGTCCTCTCCGATTTCCTTTACAACTAGCTTGATGTCCATGCCAATCTCTATCTCTTCTTTTTCCACTCCTTCAAGATGAGCGACAACATTTGGTCCTTCTTTAAGCTGTCCAACTGCTAAGATGTATGGAACGACCTTTTCGAATCCCTTTGGTGCAAACTGGGAGATTGAGAAAGTAACGAGTTTTGCGTCGCCACTGATCTCTTTCCACTCCATTCCATCTCCTTTAACACATTTGCCACAATCACTCCTTGGGGGGAAGTAGAATTCTCCACAACCAACACACTCAGTTCCGTAAAGTTTACCCTCTCTAAGACCCCTTATAAATCTCACAACCTCAGTGTCTGGGGTATAGTTTACGTATCCAAACCTCAAAAATGCTGTCAAGCTTTGTCACCTCCCAAGAATGATAACATTGGAGACGTGTCCAGTCCCTCCCACATTATGAACCAAACCTATTTCTGCTCCCTCTACCTCACACTTTGGATGAATCTTATACCCCTCTCCCCTGAGCTGAAGGGTTATGGTTCTTATTTGAGAACCACCAGTTGCACCTACAGGATGTCCCTTGCATAGCAAACCTCCATCAACATTTACTGGAATTTTTCCGCCTATGTAGCTTTCCCCTTCCTCTATAAATTTCCCTCCCTCACCTTTCTTGCAGAATCCGAGATCCTCATAAGCCATTATTTCAGCTATTGTAAAGCAGTCATGAACCTCAGCAACATCTATATCCTTCGGAGAAACACCAGCCATTTTGTAGGCTTGTTCAGCGGCTCTCCAAGATCCTGTTGTGACAAAAGATTCCCTAGCACCCATTGAGTTTGTTTCACTGGATGACCCAATTCCTTTAATCCATATGGGTGTGTCACTAACTTTCTTGGCTATTTCCTCCTTTGCCAAGATAACGCATGATGCTCCATCTGCATTTGCTGTGCAGTCAAGCAATTTTAATGGCCAGGCAATGACAGGCGATTTCATAACCTTCTCAACAGTTACCTTTTCTCTGAATGCAGCCTTCTCATTCAAACTACCGTATTCCGAGTTTTTCACCCTAACCATTGCAAGCTGTTCCTCTGTAGTGCCGAATTCGTGCATGTGTCTGTTGGCAAAGCAAGCATAAACGTGTGGCATACCGATTCCAAACGGAGTCTCCCACATAAGGTCCCCACCTCTAATCATCTTTTCCTGAACTTCTGCACCACTCAACTCCGTCATTTTTTGATAGCCAATAACTGCTACCACGTCATGGAGACCTGACTTTATCATAGCCCATCCTACTCTCACTCCCATTGTGCTAGATGCACAGTAGTTTGAAACACCAACCACAGGTTTTGGGGTAAGTCCAAGATATTCCGCTATTGGGCTCCACGGACCCCTTTGTTTGTCATATTCCTCTGTGTAACACACTATCAAACCATCTATGTCTTCGGGAGCAAGGTTTGAGTCATCAAGAGCCTCTGAATAGGCATCAAAGCACATTTCTCGGAGAGATTTTGCAAGTCTAATTCTATGAAAACTCGTTTGTCCCACTCCAATTATCCCAATTCTTTCACTCATGGCTCTGACAAAAAATTTAAAAATTATAAACTTTTCTATCAGTTGGAGGTGATTGGATGGATTTTGAGGAGTTAAAATTTGGGATTGAGCCACCTAGCAATTCTTGGGGGTTAATAAAAGAGATAACCTTGATTTGCGAGAACTCTGGATATGACAGCCTTTGGATCCCAGATCATCTTGCAAACTTTGGAATAAGAAGATTCGACGCTTTGGAAGCTTGGAGTCTTGCCTCAGCCTTGTCAGTTTTAACCAAGAAAATAAGAATAGGGACTGGTGTTAGCGATACTTACAGACACCATCCTGCGGTTCTGGCTCAGATGGCTGTCACCTGTGATGTTGTATCAAATGGCAGAGCATTCTTGGGTATAGGCATAGGAGAAGCCATGAATCTTGTTCCTTACGGCATAAACTACGACAAGGCTGTGGGGAAAACAAGAGAAGCTGTGACAATAATTAGGAAACTTTTGAAAGAGGATGATGTGACATTTGAAGGAAAGTATTACAGATTAAAGAACGCCTTCGTTCAGCCGAAACCACTGCAGGAGAATCTGCCAATCTATATTGCTGCAAATTCTCCTAAAACACTTAAAATGGCTGGAGAACTTGGGGATGGATGGATTCCAGCATCAATGACTCCAAGAGAGTACAAGGAGAAACTAAAAGAGCTTAGATCAATTGCAAAAAAAGCTGGAAGAAGCAAAGAGGAAATTGAACCTGGATTGTTTACGTACTGCGTGATAGAGAGAAGTTATGAATCAGCATTAAAACTTGCAAAGATTCCGGTGAAGATGTATCTACTGAGCAGACCCAGAATTCTTGAGGAACTCGGATACGATCCTCCATCATATGACTTTGAAGCTACGTTCAAGCTAACAATGAACAAAGAGAATGCAAAAAAGCTTTTAGAAGCAGCCAAACAGGTTCCAGATGAAGCTGTTGAGAAAAGTCCGGTGATAATAGGAGATCCTGATACCGTGATAAAGAAAATTGAAGAATTTGCGAAGGCTGGGGTAAAGCATTTTGCAATGTGCTTTTTTGTAAATCCAGACAGACTGAGAGAAACATGCCTTTACTTTGCAGATTCTGTGATTAGATACTTTAAGGGTTAGCGGGGTGATAGAATGGAAAATCTGGAGTTTGTTAGGTTTGTGGTTGATGATGGTGTGGCTTGGATAGAGCTTAATAAGCCACCTTTAAACATCCTTGACATAAAAATGCTGAAAGAACTCTCTACTGC
>WAJY01000021.1 GCA_015523645.1 Geoglobus sp.
GTTTTTTACACACCTCTGTAAACGACAACAAAGCCAAGTAGGCTGGACCCAAGTAAACATGGAAGTGCCATATTCTGTAAGCCAGAATAACGAGCTTGTAAAATGCTTCAAGAAGCTTCAATCCTGTGGGATAGCTGTCAATGGGATCCCCTGTCAAAACATCATCAGGCTCGAATCTTGGCAACTCTTTTGGAACTTCAATTGATTTTATCTCCTCTGCAACTTCCTTTACCCTTTCCAACCACTTCTCCCAAATCTCATCATCATACTCTTTAAGAAGAAAATCTAGGACTCTTCTTCTGAAGACATCAGATTTCTCGCCTACAACTTCATCAGGAGGAGGGCTTACAGGAGTTGTGTAGAAATAACAGCCCAAAACCCTGTGAGTCCATCCTTGGGCAAGTGGAATGCACCAAAGCCTCGTTGATGTATCAGATATCGTTATTTGCCATGCGTCATGGAAAAGCAGAAGCAGAGGGTACATGGGCTCGGCAGCATGAAGCTTGTCATGAAGCCAGAGATGTCTCTTTTCAAACTCTCTTCTCTCTGGATTTGCATTGAAAAAGTAGTAGTCAGGATACATCTCCTCCCATCCTTCAAGCTCCTTGGGAATCTGGACTTCCCATGGATAAGGGACTTTATGCGTGCTTTCCCTCATAGATTAAAGATTGAAAGAACTTTTTTTAAAATTGGTAAACAAATGTTGTTTCCATAAAATCTAGAAAAATTCTACATAATTTTTCATTAAAAAAAATCCGTAAGAAAGCTTAGAATCATGCAAAACTGAATTTGAGGGAGGATGCTAGCTAAATTGGACTTTAATGACTTAGATAGTTTTATTTTCTAATTTTTTATAATTATTTATAATTATATAAAAAATATTAAATTCAAATCCTCAAAAATTATACAGCACTTTGAAAAGCTCGCGGTCTTTTAATTCAGCAACAGAGGCTGAATAGAAGTTCTGGAAACAAAAAAATGATTTTATCACGATTAATTCTATAACTACAATGACAAAAATTGACAAACATTATTGGCGTTAATTGTGAAGAGACCAGAACATGAAGCGTTTTCCGCATTTTGACGAGGTAGAGATTCCAGAGGAGGTAAAGGGATGGGAAGAGCTCTATCCATACTACCTGCTTTTTGGACACAGAAACAGGGTTGATTTTGAGAAGTCGAAGTTCTGGTTTGCCGATTTTCTACACTTCCCAGCAAAGACAAAACCTCTAGAAGTGTTCACAAACTCTGACATGTGGCATCTTGGTTTGATGTTCTACAACACAAGATACTGGCCACTACCAGCCTCTCTGGGTATAGATCACAGAATATTCCTTGGACAGGTCTATCTGAGTGCCAACGACATCACGGATCCTGAGGAAATACAGAAGAGAACGGAAATATTCCAGAAAAGAGCAAGCTATTACTTTGAGAACTGGGACAGATTGTTGGAAAAGTGGAAAGAAAAGGTTACCAGAAAAATAGAGGAGATCAGAAATCTTGAGTTCCCAGAGAAGCTTCCAGAGCTGGAATCAGATGATGTTGTGTACAATGCAGAAGGTTTGTCAACTGGATACAAGATAATAAGGGACTACAACAAGTTGATGGATTCGTTTCTCGAGATATGGAACTACCACTTCGAATTCTTCCTCTGCTACGGTGTTGCTCTTACCTTCTTTGACTTCTGCAAAAAGGTCTTTCCAGGAATACCAGATGAGATGATAGGGAAGATGATTGCCGGCTTTGACTCGGTTCTTTGGAGACCAGATGCAGAATGCAGGAGGCTTGCAAAGCTGGCAGTGGAGCTTGGAATTGATGAGATTATTAGGAGAAAGCATCAGAATCCAGATGAGTTGCTTGAGGAGCTTAAGAAAAGCGAGAATGGTAAGAGGTGGGTTGAAGAGTTTGAGAAAGTGAAGTATCCCTGGTTTTATTACAGCGAGGGCTACGGATTCCAGGCTTATGAGAGAAGATGGGTGCATAACTTGGACATACCTCTGGGCATAATTGCAACATACATCGATGAGATCAAAAAGGGGACATATAAGGAAAGGAGCTTGGAGGAGATACAAAAAGAGAGGGACAGAATAACAGAAGAATATAGGAACATGATCGAGGATGAGGATGTGAGAAGGCAATTCGATGAGCTTGTTGGACTGGCAAGGAAGGTTTTCCCATTTGCTGAAGATCATGGCTTTTACATAGAACACTGGTTCCACACCATTTGGTTTGACAAAATCAAGGATATTGGAAAGCTTTTGAGGAACTACGATTTCATAAGGGAGGTAGATGACATTTTCTTCCTTAAACGCACAGAGATCTACGATGCTTTGATGGATCTTGTCATTTCATGGGCTGTGGGCACACCACCTGCAGGTCCAAGTTACTGGCCACCGATAATAGAGAGAAGAAAGGAAATTTACAAGAATCTGGAGAAGATCAGGGTTTCTCCTGCTCTTGGTGCGGTTCCTGAAGAGATAAAAGAGCCATTAACAATAATGCTCTGGGGAGTGACAAAGGAAAAGGTTGATGAGTGGTTGAAGGGAGTTTCTGCTGGTGAGGAGGATAAGGTGATACAGGGACATCCGGGCTCTCCCGGAGTTGTTGAAGGGACAGCAAGAGTTTGCTTGAGAGTTGATGAGATTGCTAATCTGCAAGAAGGAGAGATATTAGTTACAAGCACAACAGCTCCATCATGGGCTCCAGCATTCACAAAGATTAAAGCAGTTGTGACAGATATAGGCGGTGTGATGAGCCATGCAGCAATAGTGGCAAGGGAATATGGAATTCCTGCGGTTGTTGGCACTGGGGTTGCAACAAGAAGGCTTAAGAGTGGAATGAAAATCAGAGTGGATGGATCAAAGGGAACTGTGGAGATCCTAGAATGATTGACGCTGTGGTAGTTGGCTCCGGTCCTGCTGGAGCCGTTACTGCAAAAATACTGGCTGAAAATGGCTGGAAAGTCAAATTATTTGAATGGAGAAAACTCCCAAGAGTTAAGCCATGCAGCGGATTGATATGGCCAAATGCCCACAAAGCATTGAAAAAGACAGTCGGAAAGGAGATTCCTGAGAGCTTGATTGCTGAGCCACGCATATATGACGGGGTAAAGCTTGTTTCTGAAGAGAAGGAATTTACGGTGAGGGTGAAGCTGATTAACATATGGAGAAACAGTTTCGATCACTGGCTGGCAAAAGAGGCAGAGAGAGCTGGAGCAGAGATTCTGGATTGCTCAAAGCTGGTAGAGATGGAGGACAAGGGGAATTTTGTGGAATGCAAGATTAGGAGAAGCGGTGGGATTGAGAGGGTAATCGCAAAATATCTGATTGGAGCAGATGGAGATTCTTCAGTTGTTAGACTCCAGCTAAATCCTGGAATAGAGCTTCGGAAAAGGATTTTGGTTCAAAAATACTATAAAGGGAGTTCAGATCTCCCAGAAAATTTCCTACACTTTTTCCTGCAAAAAGATCTTGGATCGAGAGCAGGAACATTTCATGTAAAGGATGGTTTGTGCATTGTTAGTATAAGCGAGAATAGCGGGGCTAGGACAAAAAGATCATTTGAGTCATTTAAAGAGTTTCTGGAGAAAAAATACAATTTTTCCGGAGATTTAGTTACAGGAGAGGCATGTATAAGAAATGATCTGAAATCTGAGAAGCTTAGGATATGCAAGGGCAGAATCGCACTTGTAGGAGATGCTGCAATGATAAAGAACGCGTTTCATGAGGGAATATCAACAGCCATACTCTCAGGATACATTGCAGCAAAATCTGTGATTGAGGCTGAGGAGAGGGGAATTGATTTAGAGGAGGTATATTCGAGAGAGATTGAGGATCTTGTGAGCAGGGCTAGAGAATCCAAGAGAGTGGGTGACTTTTTATTCAAAAGCCTGAAGGATCATGGGGATATCAACGTAAAAGATCTTCTTGAAGACAAAATTTCTGGCTTGTTGTGGAGCTAATGCAAAAATTTTAATCTTTAACTTTTTAAAATTAAAAATAACCAAGGTGTCCGAATATGAAGTACATCAGGTGGTTTAGCGAGATAGGTAAGGATGACATTTCAAGTGTTGGTGGGAAGGCTGCAAATCTGGGAGAGATGGAGAAAGCTGGATTTCCTGTTCCACCCGGATTTGCAATTACAATTGATGCATTTGAGGAATTCCTTGAGAGTGCGAAGAAGAGGGGGAAGAAGGCTCAGATTTCAAGGA
>WAJY01000022.1 GCA_015523645.1 Geoglobus sp.
AAAGGAGGTGGCTGAAGAGATAATAAAGGCTTATGAAGAGACTGGAAGAAGTTTTGTTGTGATTGCATCTAGTGACATGCACCACTACCTTCCAGATGATGAATGCAGAAAGCTCGATGGGAAAGTTATCTCGGCAATTGAGAGCATGGACATTGAGAGATACTACAGAACAATTTACGGAATGCAGGCAAGCGTTTGCGGTTACGGAGCCATAGCGGTGGCTATGCACATCGCTAATTACTTTGATGCAAAGGCTGAGCTTGTTCACTACTCCACAAGCGGTGATGTTGCTGACAAAAGCTCTGTAGTTGGATATGCCGGAATCGCTTTCAAAAAATATTAATCTTCAAGAGTCTCTTTCAATTTTTGGTACTCCTGAAGGCTTATTTCTCCTCTTGCAAGCCTTTCATTCAGAATCTGGATTGATTCATCTCTTCCATTTTTCTTGCTATCTTTACTCTGAGCTAGGGAATTTAGGATGAAGTAGATTACCGCAATAATCAAAGCAAGCCATATTATCTGCCACAAAAACCCCATTCCAAAACCGAAGCCAGAGTATCCATTAAAGCCGTAACCCATCATGTTTCCCATCATCTCGCATTCTCCTCCATTAAAAAAATAGGGCAAAGGTATCACCAGCCCATCATCGGGCAGTGATACTCGTACTCCTCATATCCATACTCTCCATACTCACTTCCAAATCCCTGCATCCAGACAGGCACGCTGGAACTCTCATCTCCAACTGGTTCTCCATTAATTTCCAGATATGTAGGGATCAGATATCTTCCATATGAAAATCCCTTTGCCTTCACATCATCTCCTGTTTCTATCTGAAGCTCCTCTATAAACCACCACGGCATTCTGATCAACCTGCCATTTTCAAGCTTAACCGACATCGTGTAAACAGCAGCAACCTTTCCGCTTACCTCCTCTACCACTCTTTCTTCACTTCCATGCTCACCTTCATATCCGCTATATGGAGTTTCTTCATGATACATTGGCATTCCAAAGCCAAAGCCCATGGGCATTCCGTGCATTCCCATTCCAAATCCAAATCCTCCAGATCCATGCGCACTTGCAGTGTATATCAAAGCCAAGCCAAGCAACCCGATTCCGAGTACCAATCCCTTCTTGCCAATTTCCATCTTCCATCACCTCTAAGACAAGGTGGAAGTTAAAGGCAATAGATGTTGGGTATTGAAGCGTAGAAAAAACGGAGGCTGAGAAAGTCAGATACCTTTCATACCTTTCTGTAACGTTTCATTTAGCTCAAAAAACAAAAATTACAGGTTTTTGTGTAAATTGAGGCTTGCATAGTTCATTATATGCATCCCTAGTTCATATGCGAGCCTGTAAAAGTTATTGTAATGATTATTTCTTTTAAAATCCTGGAAAAGTGTCTCGATGTCCTCACAGATACAGACACATGCTGGATTTTTTGTGAAATGAAACTCCTTGTGAGCATTGAAATCTGGTATAGGGATGATTAAGGGATAAAACCCAGTCACATCCTTCACTTTCTTAATTCCATAAAGAGCGTTCTCATGGATGTAAGAATCAGAAGTTTCGAACTCTGCCTCAATCTGCGCATATTCATGGAAGATTATGCCAGGAAAGAAGAAATAGAATTCTCTGTAGTACGTTTTTGCTGACGGAAAAACAGCTTTCTTCTCAGCCAGATCCTTCATTTCCTGAATTGTAAGAGTTTTATTTTTGGAAACATACAGCTGGCGTTTTGAATCAAAATCATACCTTACCCTGACACCGAACCCATCCTTTTGCTCTACAACAAAAACCCTGTCGAATATATTGCCTATCTCCCTCTTTTCAAGGTTTTCAAATGATGCATGGACAAAAAGAGACAGGAGACTTGAGATGTCTTTGTTCCTTGCAGAATAACCGTATTTCACCATAACATCCCTATGAAAATCGCAAGATTTCTTTGCATTATCAATTGTAAGTATGTTTTCTATTATCTGGTTCTCAAAAAAGCTCTCTGAAATCTTGTAGGAAACTATCTCCCATTTTTTAT
>WAJY01000023.1 GCA_015523645.1 Geoglobus sp.
GTTTCAATTCTTGGTATGGGAAATCTCTTAGATGGATTATCAGTTTTTCAAGATCGTCTTTTTTCTTGTAATAAACAGTGAATTCTTCATTTCCAACTCTTACATCTTCCTTCAGATATTCAACCTCACTGTCTATCGGTTTTGTAAACCTATAAACATTTTTTGACCGCATGGACATCCCCCTTAACAGCATGCCTGCATCTTATCACAAAAAAACAACCTGTCTCCTTTCAAAGTTAGTTTTGATATTGGGAGATACAGTATGCTCTGCCTTGGGAGGAGTGTTAAAGTCACCTCAACCTTCTCAATCTCAGGATCGTCTATGCTGTACTCAGCCTTGAAACCAACATAACCGCCAAGCCAAGTGTAAAGCTGATCCTTGGGTTTTATAACCTGTTCAAGCTCGTCAACAACATTCTTCATTATCAGGATATTCAGTTTCCTGCCGTAAAAGAATTGAAGAGTGGCGACACCTGCAAAGAGAACGAGTATGGCAAAAAGTCCGGAAAGATCTATGAATCCCATTTTTTAGCCCTCCGCATACAGAATATCAGAGTCATTCTCAATTATTCTGTATCTGATTCCTTCTTTCTTTAAAACCCTTTCCATTTCTCTCAAAATTGCTCTCAAAACCATCCAAGCCATGGGAACACAGGATTTGCAACTTGGGAGGGATCTGTTAAAGTTTACTGAAATAATGGCGACCCCTTCATGGATCTCTATCCTGCTTATCAGACCAAGATCAACTATACTCTCCTCAAATTGAGGATCTCTGACCTTTCTGAGGAGTTTCAGAATATGATTGCTGTCAACCTGTATGTCCGATGATTTCATGGGATACAGCCTCCATCAAAATATAACCTATTTTTTCAAGCATTTCGAAGCCATACGGGTTTCTCTCAAAAAGAGGAATCTTTATCGCTTTCCCGATTCTCTCAAGTTTTTCAGTGACTTCATTCTCTGACACATATTTGTTTATGACAACACCTGAAACTGAAAGTCCAAAGTTTTTCAGGGCATTAAAGCGTGTCTCAGATATATGTACGAGGATGATTCCCTTGAAGGAATACATGTTGCAATTCAGGGTGTTGGCAAGGTTGGGATGGAGCTCGCAAGACTTTTGGTTGAAGATGGTGCAAGAATAACAATTACAGACATTGATGGGGATAGAATAAAAAAATGTATTGAGATCGGAAAAGAATGTGTTGAATACGTTGAACCCTCAAGAATATATTCTGTTGAGTGTGATGTCTTCTCCCCATGTGCCTTAGGCGGAGTTATCAATGATTCAACCCTGAAAAGACTGAACTGCAGGATAATCGCCGGAGCAGCAAACAATCAGCTTGAAAGTGAAAGACATGGCGAAATGCTATCGAGAATGGGAATTCTATACGCACCGGATTTTATAATAAATGCTGGAGGACTGATTACAGTTGCAAATGAGTACTTTAACGGTGAAATTGATGTAGAAGGCCTCAGAAAAGAGATTGGTAAAATAGGTGAGAGGCTCTTGGACGTATTTAAGCTGTCTGAGAAGATTGTGGATTCTGAGGGAAATCAGATGTCAACTCAAAAAGTGGCTGAGATGTATGCGATTGAGAGAATTGAAAAGGTTTCAAGATTGAGAAAGATATTCATTCCTTAATTTTTACCCGATCCAAAGCTCTTTCTCAGAAATTCTCTGACCATCTCGCTTTCAACCCATCCTCTGTCAAGAGATTTCAGTATCTGATTTATTCTTTCTATGTTTTCCTGAATTTTTGCTTTTGCCTCCTCATCCTGAATTCTCTCTGAAAGGAGAGTTATTGCTGTCAGTAGATTTCTGATTCTGTCGATTAGCAGAGTAATAATCTCCTTTAAAATATTTATTATATATCATAAAATAAAATCTTTTATTCAATCTTATACCCCAATTTTTTAACAGTCTCTCTCCTCTCTCTCCTCTCCTCTTCATTCTCTATTCTGCTTACACTCTGACCATCTACTGCTCCAATCACGGCTTTTCCCAGCTCCGTTTCAGCTGTAATTATTTCAATTGGGTTTGCAGAGGCAACGTAGATGTTGCATACTGCTGGATGCTGTTTAATTGCATTCAGAACATTTATCGGAAATGCATTCTCCACAAAAACAACAAAAACGTGACTTGCTCCAATCTTTAATGCGTTCTTGCCCGCAAGTTCCTCAAGCTTTTCGTCATTTCCAGTTACTCTTGTAAGTCTTGGAGCGGCTTCATTCATTGCGACAGCACACTTTATCCCTGGAACTGTTGTAAGCAGTGTTTTGAATATGTCATCGCAAGTGAAAATTGTGAAGTTTGCTTGTCCAATTATCACCTGATACTTGTTTTCCGGATTCTCGATTCTCACAATTTCCGTTTTCATGGTTGTTGCTTTCTCTGAAAGAAGATAATACTTTCGAATATTCGAAACATTTATTTGATAGAAAATGTGATGGTTGGCAGGGGGTAACATGGGAGAGCTTCTGGTTTACATTAACGGGGAGTTTGTACCAGAAAATGAGGCAAAGATAAGCGTATTTGATCACGGTTTTCTATATGGGGATGGGGTTTTTGAGGGAATAAGAGCATACGACGGAAAGGTGTTCAAACTATACGAGCACCTTGACAGGCTTTATGATTGTGCAAAGGTAATCGATCTTGAAATTCCGATTACAAAGGAAGAATTTGCAGAGGCTATACTTGAAACCCTCAGAAGAAACGGATTGAGAGATGCATACATAAGACCAATTGTAACGAGAGGAATTGGGGATTTGGGCTTGGATCCAAGAAAATGCTCAAATCCATCAATAATCATAATCTCAAAGCCGTGGGGAAAGCTTTACGGAGACCTTTATGAAAGAGGTTTGAAGGCTGTAACTGTAACAATAAGGAGAAATGCAATCGATGCTCTCCCTCCAAACATAAAGTCTCTGAACTATCTAAACAACATTCTAGCCAAGATAGAGGCAAATGCAAAGGGAGGAGATGAGGCGATATTTCTTGACAATTCTGGCTACATCTCTGAAGGAAGCGGAGACAATGTGTTTGTTGTGAAAAATGGAGAGATCACAACACCACCTACAATTAACAATCTCAGGGGAATAACCAGGTCTGTTGTTATAGAGATAATAAAAAATCTAAAAATTCCTTTCAAGGAGGCTAACTTAGGACTCTACGATCTTTACTCTGCTGATGAGGTGTTTGTTACTGGAACAGCAGCTGAGATAGCCCCAGTTACAGTTATAGATGGCAGAAAGATCGGCGACGGAAAGCCTGGAGAGATAACCAGGAGACTCATGGATGCTTTTAGAGAGATCACAAAAAGGGAGGGTGTAGAGATTTATAAGTGATATAGATGATAGTTACGATTGTTGTGGAGCTTGATGACAAGCCTGGGCAGCTTCTCAAGGTTATTGAGCCAATCTCAAGAATGGGGGGGAACATAATAAGCATTGTCCATGACAGGCATAGAGTAACCCCGATGAAAAAAATTCCAGTTGAGTTTGTTGTTGACATAAAATCTGACAGGCTTGAGAGGCTTATTGAGTTGATAAGAGAGGCAAAAATTCAGGTGAGGAGCTACAACGAAATGAGATTGCTGGCAACTGAGAGCTTTCTTTTGATTGGGCATATAATCCATACGGATTTGAGTGATACGATAAACACGATAGACAAGACAGGTTTTGCCGAGGTTGTCGAGGCGAGAATAACAATGCCAAAGCTTGATGAGCCATCAACAGCCCTGATAACGATTTCTGCAAGAGGGAAGGAGGAAATGAGAAAGGCAGTGGAACTTTTAAAAGAGGTCTGTGAGAGGAAGAATATAATGGTTATAGAGCCATTGAACGATGATCTGGTATGATAAGAATCGCAATTCTCGGGTTTGGGACGGTCGGGAGGGGTGTTGCTGAAGTTCTTTCTATGAAGAGAGATATGATTGAAAGGAAAATTGGTAAGTATGGTGTAGTTGCAATTGCAGATTCCAGGAGTTCCATTTCAGGGGAATTCAGCTTGTTGGAGGCTATAGCATATAAAGAAGAGAGAGGGAGACTTCCTTATGACAAAACCCCAAGAGAGTTGCTTGATGAAATTGATTTTGATGTGCTGATAGAAACAACCCCAACCGACGTGAAAACAGGAGAACCTGGGCTGAGTTATATAAAGGAGGCTATAAGGAGAGATGCAGATGTAATAACCTCAAACAAAGGACCACTTGTTGTTGCTTTTTCAGAAATAATGGAGATGGCAGAAAGGCATGGAGTCAGGATCGGATATGAAGCAACAGTTGGTGGAGCTATGCCTGTTATAAAGCTTGTAAGCAGGGAGCTTGCCGGAAACAGAATTTTCAGGATAAGAGGGATCTTGAATGGAACCACTAATTACATACTCTCAAGAATGGAAAAGGAAGGAATGCCTTACTCTCAGATACTGAGCGAGGCTAAGGAGATGGGCATAGCTGAGGCAGATCCGAGTTATGATGTTGATGGAATTGATGCTGGAGCCAAGCTTGTGATCATTGCAAACACAATTTTCAACATCTCTGCATCACTGAATGATGTAAAGATAAAGGGCATTTCTGGCATAACTCCAGAAGCTTTCAGGGTTGCAGGAGAGAAGGGATACACAATAAGGCTGATAGCTGAGGCAGATGAGAATGGCAGGCTTGACGTTTCGCCAAGGCTTGTTAAGCTAACAAATCCTCTTGCAATATACGGAACCATGAATGCCCTTCTTGTTGAAACAGATCTTGCAGGTGAGATATTTGTTATCGGTAAAGGAGCAGGAAAGAAAGAGACTGCAAGTGCAATAATCTCCGATCTGGTTGATATGTATGGAAGAAACAATCGCTCTGGTTAAGTTTTTTGTCGGGCTCTCTTTCCTTCTTTATGCAACGAAACTTGATTTTGAGTCTCGAATTGTTCCAAACAGGATATGGAAAGCTATGCTTGCAGCCCTTCTCCCTCTAACAATATCAGAAACAATACTCTACCACCTTTCATTTCTTGAATTGATATTTGCATTTTTTCAAGCCTTTCTTGTTATAGGAATTTCCTACCTCTTCTATTACTTCAGACTTTACGGAGGAGCAGATGCAAAGGCGATAATGGTTCTCTCAATTCTCTTCCCATTCTATCCCTCTTTCGCAAATCTACCGCTTTTGGCTAAGGGCTTTTCCTATGCCTTTTCGTCTCTCGCTAATGCGGTTATATTCGCACCTCTACTTTCGCTCTACTTCTTTTTAGCAAATTTAAGGAGGGAAGGAATAGGAAAGTTCAGAGAATCAAAGCTCTACTATTTTATCGGTATTAGGGTGGATGCAAAAAACATTCCAAGGCATTACTCCCTCCTCGAATTTCCAGATGAAAAAGGTGGAGTTAAGAGGGTTAGAAGAGGGGTGGAGTTGAATGGAGAGATGAAAGAAAGGCTTGAAAGAGCTGTGGATGAGGGGAAGATTGAAAGAATATGGGTAACTCCCCAGATACCCTTCATGTTTTTCATCACCACGGGCTATGTCATCGCCTTTGTATTGGGAGATGTTTTAACCTATCTCCTGATCAATGCACTTCTCCGATAGTATTCCCTCAACCCTGAAGTCATAAAAAACCACCTCAGCATCCCCACTTCTAATCCTGAATTTTTTGCTTCCATCAACACTCCCTATCACTTCAGCATTAAGCCCATGGGTTTTGAAAA
>WAJY01000024.1 GCA_015523645.1 Geoglobus sp.
GTATTAGAATAGGGAAAGTTATAGAAGAAGCTGAGGAATGGGCTGAAGAGGTTGGGCCAACTCCTAAACCTGGAATTGTAGAGTTAAGAAAATGGGATCATAAACTTCTTGAACGCTACGAGCCATTTTATGCTCCAATGTCAGATTACTGTAATCTCTGCACAATGGGACCATGCGATTTATCAATGAATAAGAAGGGAGCGTGCGGAATTGATCTAAAAACCGCAAAAGCTAGATTAGTTACAATTGCCTGTTGTATTGGAGCCGCAGCTCATACAGCACATGCAAGGCATATGCTCGATTACGTTATTGAGCAGTTTGGGGAGGATACACCAATTAACCTCGGCCCCGATGTGAATGTTGAAGCTCCTAATATAAGAACAATAGTAGGAATTAGGCCAAAAACTTTGGGAGATTTAAGAGAAGCTTTGGAATGGGCTGAAAAAGAAATTGTAAAGGTTTTACATTCAACTCACATAGGAAATGAGGAGAGCCTTATAGATTATGAGAGTAAAGCGATGCATGTAAGTATGTGTGATCATGTTGGTATGGAAGTTGCGGATATAGCTCAGATAGTTGCTTTCAATTATCCTAAAGCTGAACCGAACACTCCTTTAGTAGATACTGGCTTTGGCATAGTTGATAGAACTAAGCCGGTTATAGTTGTTGTTGGACATAATGTTATGTATGCGAGGCCAATAATGGATTATCTTGAAGAACTTGGAAGACTTGATGATTTTGAAGTAACTGGGCTTTGCTGCACAGTTCATGACATGGTTAGATACAATGCAAAGGCTAAGGTTTTCGGGCCGATAAGTTATCAGCTTAGAGTTATAAGGGCTGGTTTACCAGATATTGTCGTTAGTGATGAGCAATGTATAAGGGCTGATCTGCTTGAAGCTTGCAAGATAATGGGTATTCCGTTGATAGCGACAAGCGATGCTGCAATGAGAGGTTTGCCAGATGTCAATGATTGGCCTGTGGAGAAGATAGTTGATGCTTTAGTTAATGGAAAATTACCTGGAGTCTTTTTGAGCGATCCAGAGAAAATAGGGCAAGTAGCTCCACTTGTTGCTGAAGCGGTATTTAAGAAGAAGGATAGGGAAAGACTCTTCTTTAAGAATGAGGAAGAATTCAGGAATGAGATCGCTAAATGTACCCAATGTATGAATTGCGTCTTCACCTGCCCTCATAACTTAAGAATAGATCAGGGAATGGCTCATGCTCAAAAGACTGGGGATGTTAGCAAGCTTGCAATTCTTGAGGAGAGATGCATTGCATGTATGAAGTGTGAGCAGGCGTGTCCAAAGAATATAAAGATAATAAATGTTATAATGCAGGCAAACTTGCAAAATCTCTATAAGAAGACTGGAAAGATGAGAGTTGGAAGAGGGCCAATACAAGACACTGAAATAAGGAAAGTTGGTCAGCCAATTGTTTTTGGCCAAATTCCTGGGGTTATAGCCCCTGTTGGATGTGTGAACTATCCAGATTTAAAAGATGATTTGAGAATCATAGTTGAAGAGTTTTTGAAGAGGAGATATATAGTTGTCACTTCTGGATGCCATGCAATGGATCTGGGAATGCTAAAAGATGAGGAAGGAAAAACGTTATTTGAGAAGTATCCTGGAAACTTTGATGCTGGTGGGCTTGTTAATGTGGGTGCTTGTGTTGCAGACTCACATATAAGCGGAGCTTGTATAAAAATTGCTAATATATTTGCTATGAGACCATTAAGGGGGAATTATGCTGAGATAGCCGATTACACACTCAACAGAATTGGTGCTGTAGGTTTTAGCTGGGGACCTTATAGCCATAAAGCTGCAAGCATCGCAACAGGCTTCAATAGACTCGGAGTTCCTGTTGTTGTTGGACCACATGGAACAAAATACAGGAGAGCATATATAGGGAAACCTTGGAAAAAAGAGAAGTGGTGGGTTTATGATATAAAGAGTAAGCAAAAGGTTAACATAGAACCAGCTCCTGATGCTTTGCTTGTAGCAGTTGAAACAAAAGAGGAAGCAATAGTCCAGCTTGCAAGACTTTGCATAAGACCTAATGACACTAACATGGGGAGGCAGATTAAATTAACACACTACCTCGAGCTGAGTAAAAAATATCTTGGCACTTTGCCCGATGATTGGCCATTATACGTTAGAAGTGAGGCTGATTTACCATTGAGGATGAAAGAAGAGCTATTGCAAATTCTTGAAAGTGAATACGGATGGAAGATAGATTGGAATAAGAAGAAAATCATTGAAGGCCCAATAAGAGGTTACGATGCAGGATTCAATCCTACGATAGTTGAAGAGGTTTATGAGAAGTATGCTGGTGAAAAAGCTCCAAAATAAAGCTCCAGAATGAGTGGGGTGGGATTATGGCTGTAAAAAAAGTGAAAAAGGAAGATAAATATCCGATTGCGAGAAGGTATCAGATAGCCGATATTCAAGTTAGTAGAGAAGCTCAGGCTGTAAAGCCAAATGTGATCATCAGTCTGATAAAGAGATCGAAACACCCAGTACTTATCACTGGAGGGCAACTTTTGAAAGAAGAGAAATTAGTTGAGTATGCTGTTAAATTTTATGAAAAGGGAATACCAATTATAGCAACAGGAGGTTCGAGTAAACCACTTATAGAGAGGGGTGTTAAGCCACAATCCTCTATATTCACTCTTCATCAGGTAACTCAGTACATGCTTGATGATGAATGGAAAGGATTTGATGGAAAGGGAAATTATGATTTGGCATTGTTCTTAGGATTTCTACCATATTATCTCTCTAGAATGCTCTCAGCTTTAAAGCACTTCTCAAAGGTAACAACTGTAAGCATAGACGAATTTTATCAACCTCATGCAAGGTTTAGTTTTACAAATCTAACTGCCAATAAAGATATGCACTACAGAATGCTTGAAGAAATTGTTAATGGTTTATGATCGATGAATGATTAAGTTTAATTTGTAAATGGAGGTGGTATTATGGCTGATATGGTTGAGCGAAAGAAGATAGAATTTCCAGAAGGTGTTAAAAAGAAGGTGAGTGAGGGAGAACAAACAGAATTCCCATTTGACATCTCACCGATGTATGAGGGAGAGAGAGTTAGGAAGGGAGACATGTATGTGGAACTTGGAGGCACGTCTCAGCCCGGTTTTGAGTTAGTTATAGCGTTACCTCCCGATCAGGTGGATGACATGAAAGTAACTCTCGTCGGACAGGATTTGGATGAGATGGAAGAAGGCAAAGCTTATCCATATGCCATGATCTATTATGTGGCTGGAGAACAAGTAGATAACGATTTAGAGCCGGTTATAGAAAGGAGAAATCATGACTTTCAGAATTATATAGAAGGATATATGCATCTAAATCAGCGTTATGATATATGGATTAGGATAAGTAAGAATGCTATAAAGAAGGGATTGAAAAGT
Organism: Geoglobus sp.; assembly: GCA_015523645.1. GTDB lineage: Archaea > Halobacteriota > Archaeoglobi > Archaeoglobales > Archaeoglobaceae > Geoglobus. The sequence continues at coordinate 3,422 of WAJY01000024.1, forward strand.
TTAATTGAAATCGCAAAAGCTACGATGTTCCTTTTCAAGAATGAGATGCCATTTATCGAAAAAATAGAGGCTGTTTACATAACTGACAAAGAGATGGTTGAAAAGTTGTTAAATGAAGTTGCAATGCCGATATATGAGGAGAGAGATGTGAGAGTAGAGACTTTGCACGATGAGGATGTGGACGAGTTCTATTCATGCACACTCTGTCAGAGCTTTGCTCCAACTAATGTTTGTGTGATCAGTCCAGATAGACCATCGTTATGTGGGGCGATAACATGGTTTGACGGTAGAGCTGCTGCAAGGGTAGATCCAGAAGGGCCTAACAGGGCAATTCCAAAAGGAGAATTAATCGATCCAATTACTGGAGAGTATACTGGAGTTAATGAATTTGCAAAAGAAGAGAGTGGTGGGGAGTATGATAAGATAAAGCTTCATAGCTTCTTCGAAAATCCACACACGTCATGCGGATGCTTTGAGGTTATAGGATTTTATATGCCAGAAGTTGATGGAATTGGTTGGGTTCACAGAGGTTATCCAGAACCAGCTCCGAACGGTTTAACATTTTCCACAATGGCTGGTCAGACAGGAGGAGGGAAACAAGTAGTTGGTTTTCTTGGTATAGGGATAAATTATTTCAGGAGTAAGAAGTTCATTCAGGCAGATGGAGGATGGAGAAGAGTAGTTTGGATGCCAAAAGAACTTAAACAAAGAGTTGAAAAATACATTCCAGAGGAGATGAGAGATAAAATTGCCACCGAGGAGGATGCAAAGAATATTGAAGAGCTTAAAGAGTTTTTGAAGAGGGTAAATCATCCAGTTGTTACTGGTGTTGTTAGACCGGTGGATGGGAAAAAGATAACAGAAGGCTGGAAAGAGGAAATAGAAGTAGAAGAGAAGAAAGAGGAGGTGGAAGTTGCTAAAGAACAAGAAGTGCAAGTAACACCTCAGCAAGTAACACCTCAAGTGCAGCAGACACAACCTCAAGTTCAGCAACAACCGATTACATTTCAACCAACGTTACCCCAGCAACCTCAAATACAACTACCTCAATTACCAATACAATTAACACAACCATCTCAGGCTGGTATAAAGTTGATAATTAAAGATGCAAAGATAGTCATTGATAAAGTAATAATTAGAAGTGAAAAAAAGGGTGAGAAATAATGGAAGAGAGAAAATTCATTAAGATAACCTTGAAGGGAGCTGAGATAAGAGTGAGCGAGTTAATCATCGAGGAATAACTATGACTGTAATTGCTGTAACAGGAAAGGGTGGAACTGGAAAAACTATCCTTTCAGCTCTTTTAATTTATTTTATCTCCAAAAAATCGGATAAAGTTTTAGCTGTAGATGCAGATCCAGACAGCAATCTCCCTGATGCGTTAGGAGTATCTGAGTTAGTTAACAAAACCCTTGGAGATATAAGAGAAGTCTTTCAAGTAAGTAGAGATG
>WAJY01000025.1 GCA_015523645.1 Geoglobus sp.
CTCGTATGAGGATCTTCATCTCATCACCTTATCTTCTTTGCAATGGTAAATAACTCCAAATTATCCGCATCATCTCAACCTACAATAATCCTCAAGCTATACAAAATATTTAAATCTTCTTTTTGAGATAAGATTAGCCTTAGAAAACCTTACCAATTACCCATCATCGAAATGTAAGCTGATGGAAAACCCATTTGAAAAATTCAAAGCTAAAAGGTTTTTCTACTGGAAAACAGAACTAAAAGGATTTATAACAGATGTATCTTGGCAGTTATTGTTAATTTCTCTTCAAAACAAGCTTAAAGGTTTCATTCCTCAAAAACATGTTCTCCCAAAACTTATTTGACAAAAACAGACGAAATAAAAGAACATGAGACTCAGGATAACTATTAGAGGTAAAGTGCATGGATTTGATTACATAATCAGGCTCATTAACCTTGCATTAGGGATGGATATCTGAGATGACGAGCGCGAAACTGGAAAAGGATTGATGTGATTGAAGAAAAAGTCGAGTTCTGAACAAATGGGGAAAGAAATAGCCGAAATCAAAACAGCTTTAAGAAAAGTCAGTAATAATGTGAAAATTAAATTCTTCTCATCCCTCAAACGAGATCTCTCACCAAAATCTAAAATTCTTTCAGGAAAATTTTATAAAAGAAGCTTTATAGGGGATTAGCAAGAAAATTGACTTACCCTTCAAATATTTCTGCCAGTTTCATCGTCACATTTTTAACCAGCCCTGCATCATTATAAAGGAATGTCCCTTTCTGCTCTCAAAGAGATGGCAACGGAAATAGCCAGAATTGGAACTCCAGACAAAAACGAGGTGGCTAGGATTAAAAAAAGGATTGCAAAGAAGTACTCTCTCTCAGCAATACCCTCAGATGCAGAGATTCTGAGATCAGTTAAGAATGATCCCGTTTATGAAAAGCTTAGAGAAATTTTAAGACTAAAACCGGTAAGAACGATAAGCGGTGTTGCTGTTGTTAGCGTGATGACATCTCCAGCGCCATGTCCTCATGGTAAATGTGTTCCATGTCCTGGAGGTGTGGAATTCAATAGCCCGCAAAGCTACACAGGCTTTGAACCTGCTGCTCAGAGGGGAAAACAGCATAACTACGAAGCCTTCAAGCAAGTAACATCAAGGCTTAAGGAGCTTAAGGAGATAGGGCATGATGTGGACAAGGTCGAGATCATAGTGATGGGAGGTACATTTACAGCAAGGGAATGGAATTACAAGGAGAGCTTCATCCTTGGAATCTTTTCTGCATTGAACAGCTTCGAGAGTGAGCTGAAGACATATGAGAATCTTGAGGAGGCAAAGAGAGATAATGAGAGAGCTAAAGCGAGATGCATAGGCATGACCTTTGAAACAAGACCCGATTTTGCGAGAGAGGAGCATATTTTAGAGATGCTCAGATTTGGAGGCACGAAGGTGGAGCTCGGGGTTCAGAGCATATATGATGATGTACTTGAAAAAATTAAGAGGGGGCATCTAGTGAAAGATGTAATTGACGCAACAAAGAGACTGAGAGACTCAGCCTTCAAGGTTGGCTATCACATAATGCCGGGATTACCGGGCTCTGACTTTAGGAGAGACTTGAGGATGTTCAAAACCCTTTTCGAAAGCCAAGATTTCAAGCCTGACTATCTTAAGATCTATCCAACTCTCGTTGTTGAGGGGACAAAGCTCTATGAAATGTATAGGAGAGGAGAATACAAGCCCTACACGACTGAAGAGGTTGTTGAGCTAATAGCGAAGGCAAAGAAATACATCCCTGAATATGTGAGAATACAGCGCATACAGCGTGACATTCCTGTTGATAAGGCAATAGGGCTTGACAAGGGAAATGTTAGACAGCTCGTACATGAAAGGTTAAAGGAATTAGGGTATGCATGCAGATGCATAAGGTGCAGGGAAGCTGGTCATAAACTTGGCAGCTATGCTGAGGATGATTTTGAAGAAGTTATTAGGGAGTACGATGCCAGTGATGGTAGGGAGTTCTTTATCTCATTTGAAGACTCCTCTAGAGAGGTTCTGGTTGGATTTGTAAGGCTGAGATTCCCTGACAGTCCATTTATAGACACGCTTGAAGACGCTGCACTGGTGAGGGAACTCCATGTTTATGGGAAGGCTGTGGGAATCGGTTTAAAAGATGAAAAAGCATTTCAGCACCGTGGTTTTGGAGAGAGGCTTTTGAGCTTAGCAGAAGAGATTGCAAAGGAAAGCTATGACAAAATCGCAGTCATAAGCGGAGTTGGTGTGAGGGAATACTACAGGAGGCATGGATACAGCAGGGAGTTTGAGTACATGGTGAAAAGACTCTAGGAGGTGTAAAATGGAGAAAAGCTTTGAGGAAGTTTTGGAAAGGATTTACAATGGATCAAAGGAGGCAGAGAGAATTGTATCGAGATACGCTTACAGAACACCAGTCGAGTACAGCGAGACCCTGAGCAAGCTAACCGGAGGAGAGGTATACCTGAAGCTTGAAAATCTTCAAAAAACTGGAAGCTTCAAAATAAGGGGAGCACTTTACAAGATAAGTAAGGTAAAGGATGAAGCAAGAGGTGTCGTAACAGCCTCTGCAGGAAATCATGCTCAGGGAGTTGCTTTTGCCTCCTCAGTCTTCAAAATTCCATGCGTTGTTGTTATGCCAGAGACTGCAACAATAACAAAGGTGGAGTCAGCAAGAGAGTACGGTGCTGAGGTCGTTCTCCATGGAAAGATATATGATGACGCCGAAAAAAGAGCGATCAAAATTTCAGAAGAGAGAGGATACATGCTGATTCATCCCTTTGATGATCCGGACATCATTTCAGGGCAGGGAACAATTGCCTTGGAAATTGCTGAGCAGATTAAAGATGTTGATGCTGTTATCGCACCTATTGGTGGAGGAGGGCTGATTTCTGGAATTTCTGTGGTGATGAAAAGCACAAATCCTGATGTTGAGATTATCGGTATTGAGCCTGAAAATGCTCCGAAGTTTGCTGAGTCGGTAAAGGCTGGAAAGATTCTGAGCGTTGAGATAAAACCGACAATAGCAGATGGGCTCGTTACAAAAAAGCCGGGAAAGCTTACATTCAGGATTGTAAGTAAAATGGTTGATCGCATCCTTACTGTGAGCGAGAATGAGATTGCAAAGGCAATTCACCTTCTCCTTGAAAAGGAGAAAATACTTGCTGAAGGAGCTGGAGCTGTGGGAGTTGCAGCCTTACTGGGAAATAAGCTGGATGTTAGTGGAAAAAAGATTGCTGTGGTTGTTTCTGGAGGAAATATAGATCTGACAGCCATATACAGGCTTATAATCCGTGCTCTTGCAGATACAGGCAGGCTTGCGGTGATAGAGGGCTATGTTCCAGACTCCCCTGGAAATTTGAGCGATGTTACAGGAGTGATTGCAAAGTACAGAGGGAACATAATAGATGTTTCTCACCACAGGGAGGATTTGAAGGCTCCTGCATGGCATACAGCCTTGAAAATCGTTTTTGAAGTTGAATCTCAAGAGGTTGTCGAGAAAATTCTTGAAGAGCTGAGAAAAGCAGGTTATATGTTTGAGAAGGTTTGATTCGCTTTTACATTTCTACAAATTAGGAATGCTGGATTATATTTTTAAACCCATGTGTGAAATTTAAAATCATGCTTAGAGAAGCAATTATAGCTGTAATTGCAGTAGGAATGTTTCTCTTCGCCATTTTCTATGCCATGAACCTTCCGCCTTCCCCAGAACCAAGATTAAAGGACAACTACAGAATAATATTCTTCCATCTCCCCTCTGCAATCTCATCATTCTTTGCATTTACCGTAACACTGCTATTCTCAATCCTGTATCTCATCAAAAACAACTACAAATATGACTTGCTGGCAAAGAATTCTGCAAAAGGAGGATTTTTTTTGATCACGGCTGCACTGATTAGCGGTAGTATATGGGCGAGTGTTGCGTGGGGGGCTTACTGGAACTGGGATCCAAGAGAGACCACAGTCCTAGTTCTTTGGTTTGTCTATGCAGCATATTTTGCGCTGAGAGAGAGCATAGACAGCCCAGCTGACAAGGCAAGGGTTTCCTCAATTTATGCCATATTTGCATACATAACCGTACCCATGAGCTATCTTTCAGCCCAGGTCTTTTTCTCACTTCATCCAAGGATTGAGAGCATCAGCCTTGAAATCGGAATGCCTTTGGGTTTATCCATAACCTCATTTCTCCTTCTCTTCATCTGCTACCTTTCGGTCAACTACAAATTAGACAGGATTGAGGAGGTGTTGCTGGGTGAGTGATTTTATGGCTGTGTTTCTAGCATCGAGTGTTGTGATGCTCGTGGTTCTTGCCATGTTCTTGCTCACTCTGAAGAAGGTAATTGACATTGAGAAAAGGCTTGAGTGATGAAATGGACTGCTAACAAGTTTCTTTATTAAATTTTTTGATATAAAATGGAAATTTTAAAAGAAATTTATACGCTAAATTCTGTTGAGAGAGTAAAGCAAATTTTCCGAAGATTTTGAGTTTTCTTAGAGTAATAACAAACTCTCCATCCAACTTGAAAAATTCAAATGCAATAACTTTCTGAATTTCAGAGCACATTTTTAAACCACCTGCTAATCCTCAAAACATGCACTTTGAGATAACATCCAAGGACATCATGGGAAGGATTGGCAAGCTGAAAACACCCCATGGAGTTGTTGAGACTCCTGCTTTAATGCCAGTTATAAATCCAAATATCGATTTCATCCATCCTTCAGATTTGAAAAAATATGGAGCAGAGATCATAATCACAAATGCCTACATAATTTACAGGAACAGAAAGCTTAGGGAGAAGGCTTTGAAAGCCGGTTTGCACAAGCTTCTGGGTGTGGACATGCCAGTTATGACAGACAGCGGTAGCTTTCAGCTAATGGTGTATGGAGATGTTGAGATAAGAAATGATGAGATTGTAAGATTCCAGAATGAGATCGGCAGTGATATAATAACTCCTCTTGACATTCCAACACCTCCAGATGCAGATGTTAAAACGGCTGAAAG
>WAJY01000026.1 GCA_015523645.1 Geoglobus sp.
CTCCATATCCCTTTCAGTAAATCTCTCTATGACATCAGAGTATTCAGGCTTCACCCTCATAAGATACTTATTTCCAAGCTTGACTATTTCTATTGAGCTTTCTCTCCTTGAATAATCATTAACAAGATCCTCAAGAACCTTTTCAACCTCTGAAACTTTCCCACCGATAATCTTCGCAATTCTTGAAGGAGTGAGAGGCTCTGAAGAAGCAAACAATACAGCTTCAATTTCCTTCTTCATCTCTCACCATCCTGATTTCTATGTCGCTCTCGAAAATTCTCTCCTGATGGATCTCAAAGATCTTTCTGAAGGCAAGATGGAGAACCGAGATGTACCTTGAAATTAGATCGATGCCTGCTATCTCACCCAGCCTTATCACATCCCTGTTTCTCATCAGCCTCAGTATCTTTACCCTCACCCTCTCTATAATCTCCTCCAGATTCTCATCATGGGGAATTTTAAGCGGGTCTTCTCTACGAGCCCTTTCAAGCCTTCTCCTCTCTCTTCTTCTCTTTCTAACTCTCTCTGCAGACTCAAGCTCCATGATAAGATCCTTGAGTGTTGTGTATCTCCTGACCTTTTTCTTTCCAGCAGATATGAATGCTCTTATAAGCTCATCCTCTATAGAGAGATCATCCTCAATGAAGTCCTGAGAGATGTAATCATCAAACTCAGAATCATAGGCATGGGTGTCATCAAAAAACTCATCATAGCCTAGAAATTCCTCATCTTCCTCTAGTCCAATTGCTTCACTTGTTACTATGTCAGACTTCATTCTTACCAATATTGCAGCATAAAGCAAAACCTTTCCAGAAATTCTCAGATCAAGCTTTTTTGCCCTTTCAAGCTCCTCAAGAAACTTATCGGCAACCTCAACTACATCTATATTCAGCGGGTCTATCTCTCCCTTCCTTGCCAGATTGTAGAGCATCTCTACTGGGTCATCAATGCTCTCCTTATCCCAGTCACCTGTGATGAGTTATCCCTCCCCATAGTCACTCCAACTATCGCATCGGCGAGCTCCAGCATCGGTTTTCTGAGAGATATGACAATGAACTGGGCTTTTGATGACATCTCCCTTATCATTCTCGCAACCCTCAAAACGTTAACTCCGTCAAGGAACATGTCAACCTCGTCAAAGGCATAGAATGGTGCTGGCTTGTAACGCTGAATTGCAAATATGAAGGCTAGAGCAACAAGACTCTTCTCCCCTCCGCTCATCTGCTCTATTCTCTGCACAGGCTTTCCGTAAGGTTTAACATTTATGTGCAACCCTGAATTGAAGGGATTGTCAGGGTCATCCAGATAGAGTTCTCCTTCACCATCAGTCAGCCTTTCCATTATCTCCCTAAAATTCTTGTTCAGTGCATTGAAAACCTCGAAGAACTTTTCTCTCTTCATCCTCTCATATTTCCTAATTCTTTCCAAGATTTCATTCCTCTCCTCCTCGAGATTTGACTTTCTTGAACTGAGAGTCTCCCATCTTGTTTTAACCTCCTCATACTCCTGAATCGCTTTCAAATTTACGTTATCAAACTTCAAAAGCTCAGATTCAACTTTTTCAAGCCCTTTAATTGCCTCATCCTTGCTCATTCTTGGTTCCATTTCTGGAAGCTTTCTTATCTCCTCTTCAAGCTCATCACACAAATCTTTCCTTGCATTTATTTTCTCATCAATGGCTAATAGGTCGTATTCTAGTCTGTCCTCTTCATTTTCAAGCTGCTTTAATTCTGAAAAAACGGAATCCCTCTTTTCCCTAAGATCCCTAACCTTCTCTCCCAACTCTTCCTCCTCTTCTCTCAACCTTGATATCTCCTGCTTAAGATGTTCTATTCTGCCTTCATTCTCCTCAATTTTTCCCCTGTGCTCAGTAACCCTACAATCTATATCCCCTATTCTTCTCTCTTTCTCCTCCCTTTCTTTTTCTACCTGCTTCAGCTCAATTTCTTTCTTCTCAATCTCTGACTGAATCTTTATCATTGCCTCTCTAACAACAGAATGGTTGTTTTTCAGATTTTCAATCTCTTCTGCAAGCTTAGGAAGTTTGCTGTCCTTCATCTGTCTGTTTAGCTTTTCCAGCTCACTCTCCTTTTCTCTGATCAGCCCATCCAGAGCTTTGATCTCTTCCTCAACCTCACCGATCTTTTTACCCAATAACTTCCTTTCATTTTCCTTGGTCTCTATCTTTTCAAGGATTTCAACCTCTCTCCCTGAAATGCTCTCTAATCTACCATTCAAAACGCTTATTTCATTCTCAATCTCTCTGAACCTCTCTTCAATTTCGGCAAGAACCTTGCTCACATCCCTCCAACTTTCCTCCAGTTTTCTAAGCTCTCCTATAAGAGAGGCTTTTTTTGAATTAAGGAAGGTAATTTCCTCAGATATCTTCTTTTCTCTCTCCATGAGTTCTTTTGAGACTAGAAGTCCTCTCCTCCTTTCCATGCTTCCTCCTGTGATTGCTCCGCTTTTCTCTATGAGCTCACCATCGAGGGTTACTATCCTCCTCCCATCCATCAGCCTTTTGGCATTCTCAATATCATTGACAACAAGCGTGTCCCTGAAAACAAAATTGAAGATTGGCTTGAATTTTGGATCACATTTAACCAAGTTTACAGCATAATCTATAACTCCTCTTTCTTTGAGAACATCTCCATCCAGCTTTAGTCCATCAAAATTCTTTCTTATCTTGTTCAAAGGCAGGAAGGTCGCCCTACCACCTTTGATCTGCTTGAGGTAGTTTATAGCCCTTATAGCATCATCTTCGCTCTCGACAACTATGAAATTTAAAGAATTGCCTGCAGCAACCTCCAATGCCAAAGCAAATTTCTCATCAACTTCAGCAAGTTGTGCAACAACTCCGAAAATGCCAGGGAGAGCTTTTCTCTCCCTTGCCTCAAGAACAAGCTCGACAGCCTTGCTGAAACTTGATTCATAGGCAGAGAGCTCAGCCTTAACTTTGGCAAGTTCAAGCTCTTTCTGCCTTATTTCCTCGTCAATCGATGATATTCTGTTTCTATACTCGAAAATCTTTGCATCTAGATCCTTCTTTCTCTCTATTTCCCTAGAAAGTTCATCCTCAACCCTTTCTCTCTCTTTGCATTTCTCATCAATTTCATCCTTTATCCTTCTATACTCCTCCTTAATTCTCCTCAGCTCTCCCTCAAGCTCCTCTATCTCTATTGTTATTCTTCTTATTCCTTCGTAAATTCTGTCTCTTTCTCTGAGAAGTGATGATCTTTTCTGCTTCTCTTCCTCAATCTCTTCAGAAAGTCTCAGAATCCTGTCCTTAAGTTCCTCCTCTTCCCCGCTTATCTGATCGATCTCAGCCTTTATGCTTTCAATTTTTAAATTAAGATTTGAAAGGCTCTCCTCCACACTCTCTTTCTGAAGATTAAGGGATTCCAGTTCTTTTTTCAGGATGTTCTCTTTATCAGACAGCTTTGCCAGTTCAAGCAGAATCTTCATTCTCTCCTGATTTAGCTTCTCAATTTCATTTCTGAGAATTTCCTCTTCCTTTCTCAGTGCCTCAATTTCACCTTGATATTTTGTCAAAAGCTCCTGAATCTGCCTGTATCTCTCATCAGCCTCCTCCGATATTTTTCTGGATATTTCATCAAGCTCATATCTCTTTTTCTCTTTAAATTCCTTGATTTCGGCTATTCTGTATACTATCTTGTCTTTTTGAGTTTCAAATCTATCAATCTCCCTCCTTACCTTCTGGAACTTTGCAAGCAACTCCCTTCTCCTTATAGCCATCAACTCATTCTCAAACCTCTCCTTCTCTGACAGAAGATTTCTGTATCTCAGAGCTTCCTCTCTGTCTTTCTCAAGGTCTTTCAGCCTTAGCTCAACCTCATGGAGTATTGCAGAGAGTTTGTCTATGTTCTGCCTGACAGCTTCAAGCTCTTCTATAGCCTTTGCCTTCTTTTCTTCGAATTCCGAGATACCGGCGATGTCATCTATTATCTTCCTTCTTTGGAGTGGTGTCATCTCAACTATTCTTGTCACGTCTCCCTGCATGACTATGTTGTATGCATCTCCGTAAATGCCTGTTTTTTCAAGAACTCTCATAACTTCAGAGTGGCTTGAGGGCTTCCCGTTTATGTAATAGTTGCTGTAGTAGTTCTTTTCCGTCACCCTAACTCTCCTCAGTATTCTCAGCTCCTCCCCACTTTCATCCTTGAATACAATTTCAACCTCGGCTGTGCCAAGATTTCTTCCATTCCCTGAAAAGATGAGATCGGTTAGTTTTTCTGCTCTAAGAACCTTGGAAGAGCTGTGAAGACCCAAGCAGAAAACAATAGAATCTATTATATTTGACTTACCACTTCCATTTGGACCGCTTATAACAGTAAAACCTTTTTCGAGAGGTATCTCTACTTTTTTACCGAATGACTTGAAGTTTTTTATTGTTATTTTCTTGATGTGCATACCTTCAATCGCACACTATAATTTCATCACTTCTATTCTCGTCATTATCAAAATCCCTTTCAAGGTCACCAATCTCTTTTATCTCACTGGATTTTGATCCACCTTTTGAGATCTCCGTTTTCAAATACAATACCTCATTCATCAGGCTTTCAACTGTCTTGTTCAGTTCAGCCACCTTTGCCTCAAGCATTTTTATTCTACCCAGCTCACTTGATATCTCTCTAATTATCTCCTCCTTCAATTCTTCAATATTCATGTTTGCCACCCTTCTCAACTCTCTCAATTCCTTCTCCTTCTCAGCAAGCTTTCTTTCAAGCCTCTCAATAATCAGATCCCTCTCACTCATTTGTTAAAAATTGATTTTCTAGTTTATATATTTTTTCACGGAACAAGTCTGTGCCTGTCCCTTGGAAAGAGTACAGCCTCTCTGATGTTCTGCAAGCCAAGTATTGCCATCATGAGCCTGTCAAGACCCATCCCCCATCCTGCGTGTGGTGGCATACCATATCTGAATGTCTCGAGATAGAACCCAAAGTTTTCGGGAGAGAGTCCTTGATCTCTCATCCTCTTTACAAGCAAATCGTATTTGTGAATTCTCTGGGCTCCACTTGCAATCTCAATCCACCCTTTCATAAGATCAAACGTCTTCGATATCTCTGGATCGCTCTCATATGGCATAGCATAAAAGGGCTTGCTTTCAGTTGGCCAGTCAACTATGAAGTAGTATCCCCCATAATCTTCAGCAATCAGCTTTAAAGCTGAGGTTGAGAGATCTTCTCCCCAATTCACATCTTCTCCCTTCTTCCTTGCTATCTCAACAGCATCATCGTAGCTGAGCCTTTCAAATGGTGTATCTGGAACCTCCAAATCAACACCTATCCAGCCTAGATATCTCTCACAACGCTCATTTACCTTCTCATAAACCTCTCTAACAGCCTCCTCCAGATACCTCATCACTCCTTCATGATCGACAAAGCTCACCTCTATATCAACGCTTATTGCCTCGTTCAAATGCCTTACAGTATTGTGCTCCTCAGCTCTGAAAATTGGTCCAATTTCCAAGACTTTTTCAAAGCCTGCAGCCATAAGCGTTTGTTTGTAAAGCTGTGGGCTTTGATTGAGAAATGCCTCTCTCTCGAAATAGCTTATCGGGAAAAGCTCAGTTCCACCTTCTGTTGCTGTTGACACTATCTTTGGTGTCTGAACCTCTATAAAGCCATGCCTGTCAAAGAACTCTCTTAGAGCCTGAACAACAGCATGTCTAACTCTGAATATTGCCTGAATCTTTGGCTTTCTCAGATCCATGAATCTGTTGTCAAGCCTTGTGTCGAGTTCTGCAGGAACCTTTTCTGTAACTTCCAAAGGCAGTGGTGCGTCTGAAACATTCAGGATTTCTATTTCCCTTGGAATTATCTCAAAACCATTTGGTGCTTTCTTTTCCTCCTTAACCTGCCCAAAAACCTTTATTACGCTTTCTCTCCTTAGTTTTCTGGCTTTTTTAAAAAGCTCCCTATCAACAACCTTTTTCGGAAGAGTTATCTGTGCAAAACCCTCTCTGTCTCTCAAAACTAAAAAAACAAGACCTCCAAGATCTCTTATCTCATGAACCCAACCGTAAAGTTCGATTTCCTTGCCAAAATCTTCCTCACAAATCTCAGCCGTATATTTCCTCATTTCAACCTCTCCTCCACAGATCTTGCATGCCACTCAAGACCTTCGGCTCTTGCAAGCTTTATTATGGCATCTTTTAACCTTTCAAGCCCTTCTCTCTTGATTTCCTGATACGTAATGCTTTTCATAAACGTTTCAACACTCAACCCAGAGTACATTCTTGCAAATCCCGAGGTTGGGAGTATGTGGTTCGTTCCACTTGCATAATCTCCTGCAGATACAGGAGAGTACTCCCCTAAAAAAACACTTCCAGCATGCTTTACTTTTTCAAACACTCCCCAGTTATCTTCTGTTAGTATCACAAGATGTTCGGGAGCAATTTTATTAGAGAGCTCGATAGCCTTTTTTATGCTCTCAACAACTCTCACCTCAAGTCTAGCATTCTTGTTCTCTCCTAAAACGATTTCCTTAACTCTCTCTGCTAGAGAGACCGATGTTGTTATTACAACAGCCCTCGCCATGGGATCATGCTCAAGCTGCGCAAGGCATTCTAAAGCCACAAGATTGGCATCAGCACTCCCATCTGCAATAACAAGCACCTCAGAAGGACCAGCTGGCAGATCTATTGCGACAACATCCTGCACGAGAAGTTTTGCAATCGTCACGTAGATGTTTCCTGGTCCGGTTATTTTGTCAACCTTTTTTATCGTTTCTGTGCCGTAAGCCATCCCTGCAATTGCCTGTGCTCCTCCTACCTTGTATATTTCATCAACTCCACACATGTCCATCGCAACCAAGGTTACGGGCTTTACCTTTCCTCTCTCGTCCGGTGGTGTGCAAGCAACAATCGTTTCCACACCTGCAAGCCTTGCTGGAACTGCAGACATGAGCACTGTAGAAGGATAGCTAGCCCTTCCACCAGGGATGTACAAGCCAACTTTTTCAATGGCTGTATATTTCTTCCCAATCACCACATCTCCAAAATCAATTCTCATGTCAAGCTCTGGCATCGTTAAGTAATGGAATCTCTCTATGTTGTCCCTAGCAACCTCTAAGGCGTTGATTAGCTCTTCATCAACACTCCCATAGGCTTCCTCAACCTCTTCCTCCTCAACCCTAAATTTTTCAAGCCTGATTCCATCAAATCTCTCTGTAAGCTCAATTATAGCCTTATCTCCTTCCCTTTTAACTTTCTCGACAATTTCCCTAACACTTTCCATGTATTCCTCAATCATGCAGTTCACCAGCTCTTTTCTCAAGATACTCCTTTATTGCAAGAATAGCATTTCTCAAAATCCTTCTGTTATCATACATTTCAACGATCTCTTTCAACTCATCCTTATTCGCTTTCTTCAAATCCTCTGCAAATTTCAGCATGTTGGGAATTGCTCTTGTTATGTTGTCTATAATGCTAACATCTGCCATCCGGGAAGTTCTGGACAGAGGATTGAGATCAATTGAAATTACCTTCTTCCCGTGCCTTTTGAGAATTTCACACCTGTCGCCATCTTCTAAAGGAACGAGAACCACATCAGCCTTCAATATTCCTCTTCTATCGACTATCCTTCTTGCAGATTCAAGTCCTTCTAATTCTGCATCTCCTCTGCTATAGACTGGAATGCCAAATCTCTCCATCTCCTTTGATATTATCTCCACTCTCCTCTCATCCCTGTGAAAGATGTTGACTTCAACAGGAGTGCCGATAGCCTTTGCAAGTCTGGCAATTTCTTCAGAGGCTAGAGCAACAGCATTTCCGTTTACAGAGATAACAGGATTTTTGGCAAGCATCAACATGGCAACAGCTGTTTTTTCTGCCTCAAGTGCAAAATCTCTACTTGATTCACCAAGTATGTAGTCAAAGCATTCTCCCCTTCCATGGGCTATCAGCCCTTCCGGAACAACGATCCCCTTTCTGAAAGCAGAAACCAGTTTCTCCCTTATCATCAGCGAATGGTAGCGTGGATGAGACTTTGGAATTTGCATGGGCATGTTTTGTCAGATGAGATTATTAATATTTATCTGAGTGAACAACAAGATCTGTCAGAGTTTTTTCTGAATGAACTTCCCCAGAATTTCTCCAAGCTCCTTTCCTGAGTGAAATGTGGCGTTTGATATCTTATAGCCCTTTTCTGTTTTCTCAAGCTCATCCACCTCAAAAAACCTCCACTTCTCACCCTTTATCTTTAAGGCTATTACCGGCTTTGCTCCAAAAAGATTAGAGAACATTACAAGCTCCCTGATCCTTAGCTCAGGTATGTAGAGTGGTAGCTTTTCCCTGACCTTTGCTTCAATCGCAATAGTTATTCTTCCGTTGCTTGCAATTATGTCTGGAGAGGGGAAGCCAGAAGAGCCACTTCCGGCACTCCTCACCGCCGCAAAACCCTCATTCCAAAGCGCATGTATCAGCTCTCTCTCAAACCTTGTTCCCTTTCTCTTCACCACCACAAATTAAATTCATACTTAAAAAATGTTATCTGAAAATGTGCTTCTCTTCAACGTTCATCCTCACAAGGGGCTTTGAAAGGTGTCTTCTTGCAATTGGTGGAACTTCATAGTACCCCAGCTCCAGATATCTTTCAACCTTTACCCTAACCTTTTTTTCTGCCCTTGTCTTGCATTTCTTGCACCTAAATCCCTTTCCCCTGCCTTCACTTTCCATTTTTTTACCGCAAATTTCACATATCGGATTCTCTTCAATGAAGATGTCTGCAAGGCTGTCCAACCTTATTTTCTCGAGATTTATTGCGCCATCCTTGTATGATCCGAAAACGGTTACAACATCTCCTCTTTTCAACTTTCTTATAACACTCCTGAATTGCTTTGTTGGTTCAAACGCACAGCACATAAGCTCTCCAAACCTTGTATTTATGGAAAAAAAGACATGCCCACCTTTGATCTCAAATGGCTCGTCAACGACCACACCACTCAAAATGTATGACTTCCCCTCGGAGATCTCGCTCACCTCATCCTCATGTATCAAATGCATGTCAGTGGCTTGGTTTGTTACAAAGACTTGATATCTATCAACCTCTTCTGTTTTCACAGTTTTCATTGCCTTAAAAATGGATTCGAGATCAGTTCCCCTTATGCCAAACAAAACTGGATCAGGAGAATTTGGAACGGAAACTACAGTATCATTCCCCCAGTCAACCGTATCAAACGTCTCAGGATACGTGAGTAGATCCGCCAAGAAAAAGCTGTCCCTGTCAATGATTCTCTTTTTTCCGAACCTCTCTTTTTTCCGATACGCAAGCAGCTCGATGGTTTGATCATTGCACTCTGCTCCAACCGCTGCTAACGCCCCAATCAATCCCCTTCCTGTCTTGTATTTTAGATGAGGTATCATATACTTCCCAATTAGAAAGAAAGCCTCGTCAATACTCACAAACTCTCTTATCGCCTTTTTGGAGAAGTTGAACAGAACTTCAAGCAATTCGTGATTCTCAGCATTGATAAAAACAGCACCTGGATCTGTGTCTTTATCATCAAGCTCCGAAAACTCAAGAATTGCTTCGTTGGTGATCTCGATCAATTCAGAGATGTCCTGAGTTTCCACGAGAAATGATACAGCCCCATTACCCCTTGTTTTGTAAGGCACATTTGGATTCAATCTTATAAGCCTTGGAAAACCGATTATTTTTGATCCATTCTCTTCTAGTCTTTCCATGACCATCTTGCAAACATAAGTTGTGCACATTCCATTTTTTGAGTCGGTGTCATCTATTCCAACCCAGAACCTCATCACAGAGAAGAATAGTTATTTGCGGATTTAAATATGTGCCTACCTCACACCACCTATCTCACTCTTCTGAGACCTCTCAATTTCTTCAATTCTCCTCTCAAGCCTCTCTTTTAGATCTATCAGTTCATTTCTAAGTATTTTCAGATCATCTAACCTCTCATCTATCTGCTTTAACTTTTCATCGGCAAGCTTGATTGTGAGTCTTAGCTGTTCGGGCTCACTAACTTCATAGAGATCAAGTATCTGTTTGATCTCATCCAGAGTGAATCCGAGTCTTTTTCCTCTAAGAATTATCTTCAATCTTGCTCTGTCTTTTTTTGTAAAAATTCTGTGATTTCCTGGGGTTCTTTGTGGATTTAAAAGCCCGATTTCCTCGTAATATCTTATTGTTCTTGTGCTTATGTCAAGCTCTTCAGCAAGCTCTGAGATGGTATAGCGGTCTTTGTTCTTCCTTGCCATACGAACACATACAAGCACAGCTCCATTTATAGTTTTTACGTTTTACATCTGTAAGTTGTAAACCTTTTCTTTTAACATCCGAAAATAAATTTTCAATCTTTGTTATGCAAAATCCAGGCTCGTAACTCCCATTCGCGATTTTGCCTTGTTTTAAACATATTTATAAACCAAGAATGGGTAAAAATGGTTACATCGGAGAATGCAATAAAAAGCTGAAGAACTCATAACCCATACGTCAAATCCTTAGTAAAATAATTAAAATTTTTCTGTAAAATTTAAGCCATATACTCAGAAGCTTCACTATTTGAACATCAAAGTCTGAAAATGAAAGATTTTGGGAGGAAGGACGGTCAATTTTCTGCTATTTGTACACTTCATTTTTCATGGCATAATTTTTTCGTTTCTACCACTCCCGCCGTATTCTGTTCAGCCTGCTATCTGGACTCTTCTGCATAGGAAATATCAAACCCAAAATCGCTCAAGCGGAATTAATAATTCAACCTTTCTTGATTGAGCTGAGTAATGCCTGAATAACTCCAGACCCTATTTCACTGCATCTTCCGTCTTGCATACGAGGATCTGAGAAGCATCATATGAATTTCGGTATAAATTCATCGTAAAACCTTTTTCAGCAACAACAAAGGTCAACTTGATGCTTTTGCACACAAACATCCCCCTCTTTAAAAATTCGTTCAACTCTCTTTCATTCAACTCTTTTACCTTTTCAAATATATCCTCATTTATAACCAGCCTAACCTCCTTTTTCTCTGACAGCTCGGTTAAACAGCTCCGGAAATTCCCTATGATATAC
>WAJY01000027.1 GCA_015523645.1 Geoglobus sp.
GTTGGAGACACAGGCGGAGCTCCCGGAGAACCTGCTGAAATTATGTGCATTGTTGGCAAAACGTATGCAACAAGTATTATCAGGATCGCTATAATGAAAAAGAGCCTGAGATTGTCAACCAAACTGGTGTCTCCAAGGTCTTCACTGCTCCATTCGTCCTCATATTTCACCTCATCTCCTGAGATGAGAGTTCTTGTAATAACATATAGAAAAATCAGGATGCTGAGGAGCATCAGTGTTCCTCCGATGGCTGAGGTGAGGAGATAGGGTTTCCAGAGTGTTGCTAGCTGGGGAGAATAGGTCACATCATACGTTCTTCTAGGTGAACCCAGAACCCCAAGATACATCATGGATGACGAGAATATAATCACACCGATAAACCAGATGTAGCTCTGGATTGCTGCAAGTCTCTCACTGAAAAGCTTCTTTCCAAACACCCTTGGAACGAGAAAGTAAGCTGTTCCCATGAAAGTCAAAGCCACCGCAGATCCAACTGTAAGATGTAAATGCCCCGGAACCCAGGCGGTGTTGTGGACAACGTAGTTAAGATTGTAACCTGCATTAACAGCTCCTGAAGCTCCACCCAAAGCAAATAGAATCATTGACAGGGCTATTGAAGAGAAGAGAGGGTCTTTCCAGGGTAGCTTTGCTATCCAGCCAAACAATCCATTTCCTCCCTTCAGTCTTCCTCCCATTTCCATTGTGGCGGTTACCGTAAAGGCTGTCATCAGACTTGGAAGGAAGACAGCATAGGTTGTGATCGTATGCAGGTACTTCCACCCAGCCTCAATTCCCGGATCCATGAACTGATGATGAAATCCAACTGGAGTTGAGAAGAGAATGAAAAGAACAAAAACAACCCTGGCAAGTGTATCGCTAAAAATCCTGACACTTAGAATTCTTGGAATAAATGTGTACCACACTATGTATGCCGGAAGGAGCCAGAAGTAAACGAGTGGATGTCCAAAATACCAAAAGAGGTCTCTCGCAAGCAGTGGATCTATTCTTGGAGTTATGCCAATAGACCACGGAATGAGAAGGAAAAGAGACTCAGCAGCAATTCCGATTGTTGCAAGAATCCATATGAGCAGTGTGGCAACCAAGCCGAAGACATCAAGAGGAAGTTTCTTGCCCTTATTTCCCATCGCCCTCCACCTTCTTACCGTTAAAAGAATGTTGGCGGTGTAAATCCAAGTTCCTACTATTAGGAGAGTTGCACCAAGATAGAATGCAGGATGTGCCCTCATTGGAGGATAAAATGTGTAGAGAACATTTGCCTTGCCTAGAATTATTGTTGCCGCAGCCATCACCGTTCCGAGAAAGGCTAAGCCAAAGCCAAGCAAGTTCAGAGTTTGAGATGTGGAAAGCTTGAGAGACCTGTTGATGACAAAAAGACCGAGAGGCATGATGAAGAAGGTCGTGAAGACGAGAGCCATCAGAACTCCGTGGGCAGTTAAGGCAAGGTAATACGTTTTGGGCTGTACGAGTGTAACATTAGGCACCCTTTCCCATACCTGCAAGAAACCGAATACTGCACCAAGAGCTATTGAAAGTAATGATACGGAGAGCCCAAACTTTATGTAGAAGTTATCATCCCTCATACTCACACCTCCTTAACAATGAGTTTAGCCTTCATCATGTGATGCCCCTGCCCGCAGTACTCGTTGCAGATTATCCAGTATTCTCCCGGCTCATTGAATCTTGCAGAGATAACAGAAACATACCCTGGAATGACCATTGTCTGAACACTTGTCCCAACGATCTCGAATCCATGAACAACATCCTGACTGGTTATGTAAAAATTGATCCTTGCACCTCTTGGAACTGTTATTTCATTTGGAACGAACGTCCACATCCTTGCAACAATGTAAACGTTGTATTCCTTTCCCGGGACTACCTCCTCAACTCTCGGATTTGAAAACCTTGGATCATCTGCAAGCTTTGTTGGATCGATAACCTCAACCTTCTGAGGTGGCTGAAGTCCAGCTGAGAAACCGAAGTAACCGACAACAGCCAGAAATACAATGACCATAGCAATTCCAAAGGCTATCCATCCCCTCTCATATGCATTCATGGAACAACCCCTCCAATTCTGCTGTTAACCAGAAACACACCAAAGTACATCCACAGCCACATCAGTGCAATCAGAAGAGCCAGCAAGAACATCACTGCAATTGTTCCACTTGGTTTGAATTCCTCAGGTTTAATTTCCTCCAATTTATTCACCCCCTTGTTAGATACAAATCTAACAAGAGATTGTAGCAAAAAAGGTATTTAAATTTTACCAAAATGCAAAGAAATGTAATTTAAAAATTGCAAAAATCAAACTCTTCTGAAGATGAGCAAAGCTGTTATTCCAGCTATTACTGCCATTACAGCCTCAAAGCCTGGCTGTTTTTTCGCCTTAACCTCCTTGTGCGGGATTTCCTTGGCTTCTTCAGCTGTTTCAGGATGCGTTTCAGATATAGAAGGAGTCTGCTTTGCAAATGTCTTTATGTACATGATAACCGAGTGTATGTCATCAGAGCTCAGCGTTCCTTTCCAAGCAGGCATCTGCCCCCTTCCCTTCTCTATAACCTCCTCAACCTCCTCATCACTCTCTTTAGCCCAGAAGTTAGGGTCTGAGAAGTCAACACCCTTATCCTTCTGACCATCTCCATTTTCTCCATGGCAAGGGATACAGTAGCTTTGGTAGATCTCCTTGCCTCTCTCAACACTTGCCCCACTTGCAAGGAAAAGTGATGCAAGCAACACAGCCAATGTTGCAAGGATTATGAATTTTCCACACCGCATAGTTTGGTTTGATGCACACCTAAATTAATAAATTTTTTCTATCATGTTTCATGCGAATCAAACCGCAAGGTTTTTGTTACACCAGATGGAATTGGGATAGAATGAAGCTTGAAAAGCTGCTGATGGATGAGACTAGAAGGAAGATATTGAGAATGACATCAGAGAGAGACATGACAGTCACAGAAATAGCCCAAAGGCTTGGGCTGACAAAAGCCACAGTCTCGCATCACATCAAACTCCTCTCAGACAGCCAGCTGATGAGAGTTGTAAAAACAGAGATTTCCGGAAACTTCATCAAAAAATTTTACAGATCTGCCTTTGGAGATGTGAAACCTTTAAGCAAAACTGAAGAATTTCTCATATCAAAGCTGGGAGAGAAGAATGAAGAGGTTGACATAGCAAGAGCACTTTTAAGAGGATTGGGCATAATCAATGTGCAGACAGGAAATGAACTTCTCCTTAAAAAAATCGGATTTGACATCGGTTACCACATTCTGGCAAATCTGGTAGAGGAGGAGGATTTAGGTGATGGCATAGCAAGACTCTGGAACAAATTCGATTTGGGAGAGATTACAGAATTTGGAAAGGGAAAGATAGTTGTTGAAAACTGCTACTTTTGCGGGGGAC
>WAJY01000028.1 GCA_015523645.1 Geoglobus sp.
GTTGTCGAGATAAAGGACATGTTTATAGATGTGGGGGCAGCAAGCAAGGATGAGGTTAAGAAGATGGGAATCGAAATCGGAACTCCTGTGACGATGGAAAGGAGGTGTGAAAGGATAGGTGAGTACGTTACAGGAAAGGCTATGGATGACAGAGCCGGGATTGCTGTGATGATAGAGGCGGTGAAGAGATCAAAAACAACCTCTACTGTATATGCTGTTGGAACAGTGCAAGAAGAAGTCGGATTGAAGGGGGCTAGGGTTTCTGCATATGACATAACCCCAGATCTCGCATTAGCCTTGGACGTTGCTCCTGCAACAGACTTCCCCGGGGCTGAAAATGTTAAGATAGATGTTAAGTTAGGCAAAGGACCCGTTATAACAGTTGCGGATGCATCAGGAAGGGGTCTCATAGCACCAAAAAGAGTTATTGACTGGCTAGTTGAAACTGCAGAAAGCAATGGGATTGAGTATCAGCTAGAGGTTGGGGAGGGAGGCACGACAGATGCAACGGCAATACACATGACAAAATCAGGAATTCCAACGGGTGTCGTGTCTGTGCCAGCAAGATACGTTCACTCTCCTGTCGAGCTGATTTCAAAGAAAGATCTAGACAGATGTGCAGAGCTTGTTGCAAGAGCCTTAGAAACCGCAGAAGACCATTTCAGATAATAAATCCTTGAAATGTTTAAAAACAAGTTGTAAATCTGGAAAGAATGACAGTAAAAAGCCTGTTGGATCAAGTTGAATTCGCTTGCAAAAGCGCAGTTGAAAATAGACACAGATACATGGTAATTGTTTGTTCAAAGGAAGTTAATGAGAGGGTTGTTAAGCTAATTAGAAGGATTTACAGGAGACATCTCAAGGCTGTTCAGCAGGAAAAACCAAGACTTCTCATTGCGGGAAGAAGTCTTTTCTTGGAGCTGGCTGAAAAATATTTTGAAGGAGAGGTTATACACTACAAGGACAGCAGCAGAGCTTTGGGCAAGACTTATGACAGCCTGATCCTTGATTTAAGCGAAGGTTTTCATCCAAATGACCTTGGAATTCTGATAGAAACCGTGAGAGAGGCTGGAATAATAATTGCCCTATCCCCGCAAATTGAGAAGTGGGAAGAATTGAGGGGCAGATGGCATGAGGATCTTGTTAGCGAACCATACACAGTTAATGACGTAACTCCAAGATTCTACAGAAGATTCATAAGGAAAACACTGGAGTCTGAGGGAATAATTGTGTTTGATGCTGATAGGAGAAAGATACTGAAGAACTATAGCTTTAAAAAAGAATTTGAGCCTAGAGAGGAAATAGTCATTCCAGAGGATAGGAAGGAGATAAAGAGAAAACTCTACAAACTCTGTGCGACTCAAGATCAGGTAAGGGTTTTGCATGCCTTCGAGAACTTTTTTGACAGAAAGAGGGAGAAGAAGGTTGCTGTCATAACAGCAAATAGAGGGAGAGGAAAAACAGCAATACTCGGCATAATCACACCTTTTCTTGTCTCGCGGATGGAAAGGATACTGAGGAGACCGATAAGAGTTCTTCTTGTAGCTCCAAGTCCAGATGCTGTGCAGACTTACTTTGAATTTTTGAAGAAAGCACTGGTAAGGCAGGGGATGAGAAATTTCTCTGAGAAGAAGAGTGGGGAGAGAACTACGGTTGTAAGTAGTAAGTTTGCAAGAATTGAGTATGCTGTGCCTGTAAGGGCAATGATGGAGGGGGATTATGCGGATATTGTTATAGTTGATGAGGCATCTTCAATTGATGTTCCCGTTCTGCTCAAAATAATTGAAGGTGTCAGGTATGCCATATTTTCTAGCACGATACATGGATATGAGGGTACCGGCAGGGGATTTGCAATAAGATTTTTGAAGAGGATAGAGAGGGATGAGAGCATTGAGATAGCAAAGCTCCATCTTGATGAGCCAATTAGATATGGAAAGGGAGATCCCATTGAGGCTTGGCTTTATGATGTTCTGCTTCTTGATGCCCATCCTGCAGAGTTGTGTGAAGAAGACATCAACGCAATTCAGGAGGGATCAATGGAATTTGAAGTTATTGATAAGGACAAGCTTATAGAGGATGATAGCTTGCTTAGAGAGTTTTTTGGCATTTACGTTCTTGCCCACTACAGAAACAGACCTTCCGATCTTGTTATTCTGCTAGACATGCCAAATCACCTACCAATGAGGGTTAAGGTAAACAACAAAACTGTATGCTCACTCCACATAGCAATTGAGGGTGGAATGGACAGGGAGATAATAAAAAAGCTCTCTGAGGGATACAAGCCCAAGGGTCAAATAATTCCCGATCTTGTGCTAAAGCACTACTGGCAGTACGATTTTCCAGAGTTGAAAGGGGTGAGAATTGTCAGAATAGCAACCCATCCTTCTGTAATGGACATGGGGATAGGTAGCTTCGCTTTAAGAGAGCTTGTTAAGTGGTGCTCAAAAAATGACTTTGACTGGCTTGGAAGCGGGTTTGGCGTGTCTCCCGAGCTACTCAGATTCTGGAAGAAGAATGGGTTTTTGCCAGTTCACATAACACCACAGAGAAATGAGATATCAGGAGAGTACACAGTTATAGTTCTCAAAGCATTGAAGATGCATGTGAGCTACGTTGTTGATGATCTCAATGCAGAATTTGTGAGGAGGGTTATTGAATATCTTCCGGATGAACTACAGGACATTGACATAGAGATAGCTATTGGCTTGCTGAAAAGTTTGAGAAAGGACTCAAAGGTTTTCAAACCTGAATTTTCAAGAGTGGAGAGGAGAAGAATGAAGAAATACTTCCAGGGACACAGCCTCTTTGAATACATCTCAGATCTGGCGAGACCTCTTGTCAGATACTACTATGCATGTTCCGATAAAGCTGAGTTGGATGAGGATGAAGAAAGAGTTCTCGTTGCAAAGTGTCTCATGATGAAGGGATGGAATGAAATTGAGGGTGGAAAATCATACAGAAAGATGATGAAGGCTTTGAAGAAAATCTGGGAGTGGTACCATGGAGCAGAAGAGAATCAACTTTGATCAGGAATATGTTGAAATGATAAAGAGAGGGAGAAAAGTGACAACGATAAGGAGGGGAATTAAGAGATATCCAGTAGGAAGACTAATCGAGCTTACAGTTGATAACAAGCCATTTGCAAAGGCTAAGGTGGAGAAGGTTGTTGTGAAGAGAGTGAGGGAATTGAACTTTGAAGATGCAAGACTTGATGGTTTTGAAAGTGTTGATGATTTAATGCTTGCATTGAAAAGGATATACGGGAATGTTAGGGAGGATGAGTTTGTAACGGTAGTTCACTTTACAGTCGTTGAATGACCAATTTACCAAAATTTTTTAAGTCCTCCGTTTAGAGAAATGCGACGTGTAATGACCTTCAACATCAACCCCCCTCTTTGGGGCTGATGACGCCTGATTTCAGAAGAGGTGGAGGTATTGATTGCCAGAACATCGTTATTTCAGAGCAGGATAAATTTCATAAAACTGAGAAGATTTGTGCTTTCGAGGCAGAATGAAGACGGTGGGTTTGCATTCTGTAGACCCCTGCCATCTTCTCTTCCAGAAACGTTCTATGCAGTGTACATTCTAAAAGCTGTAGGTGAAGAAATACCCAATAGGGAGAAACTCATGAATTTTCTCCGAAAAAACATCAGAAAGGAGTTGTATTCCATTTTCTGGATTTTCAGATCATTAAGCTTGCTCGAAGAAGAATTGCCTGATCTGAGCGATTTCTTACTGAATAAACTTGAAAGTGCTGTTAACAGAGGTGTTTCCAGAAGCATAGTTTCTGAAACAGGAAACACGGCAACCTACACATTTGAGGGTCCCAACGTTTTGAGGGAGATATATTTGCTATCCACCTCCCTGAGGTTACTTAGAGTGAAAATTCCGGATTTCGTAATAGAGTTCATAAAAAAATTCAGAAAAAACGGTGGATTCGGGATAACCGCACCGAATCTTCAGGAGACTTACTTCTGCGTCTCTGTACTGGAGGATGTTGAAAACAGAGACGATGTGATATCTTACATTAGACAGCATGAGAGTCGTGGAGGTGGATTTTCAAAGATTCCTCATGGCCATCCCCCATATATCGAGGACACCTTTTATTCTCTCTCGAGCTTAAGTTTACTCCATCACATCTACAAAAGCGAAAAAACTTTGGAATATATATGCTCGCTACAGAATTCCAACGGCGGCTTCAGAAGAAGCATTTATGGGGGGATTTCAACACTCGAAAATACTTACTATGCCTTGGCATGTCTGGAGTATCTGTCAGTCCCTTGAATTCCCATCAAAACGTTTAAAAATTGTGGTGAAATAGGCGTTTTAAAAGCCGGGGTTGCCGAGTGGTAAGGCGGTGGCCTGCTAAGCCACTGGGCTCTGCCCGCGTGGGTTCGAATCCCACCCCCGGCGTGCTTACTTTTTGTTAAAAGCCCTATACATTATCACGAAATTTTTGAGCGCAAAAGGGATATGCTGATTTTATAATTAAGCAACCTAAATAAATTTTGAAATATATTAAGATTGTCTAGCTCAGTCCAAGCCTCTCACTCGAGTTTAGTCCGACTATGAGTTTAGGGTGCGTATAACTGTAATCTTTTTCCCTTTTCAATT
Source organism: Geoglobus sp. (assembly GCA_015523645.1). Lineage (GTDB taxonomy): Archaea > Halobacteriota > Archaeoglobi > Archaeoglobales > Archaeoglobaceae > Geoglobus. The sequence goes on from WAJY01000028.1 coordinate 4,615, forward strand.
GATTTGTCTTTTCCTGAAATTATTTTCCAGTCTACCGAAAAGTCTATGTGAAAATAAATGAGAAAGGGAAGAACAA
>WAJY01000029.1 GCA_015523645.1 Geoglobus sp.
GTTTGGAATAAAAGATGTTAGATTTAACCATAAAAATCATAAAACCTGAATTATCTTTTTACATTAAAACCTCTAGCAGGGTCCGTGGTCTAGCGGTTATGACGTCGCCCTCACACGGCGAAGGTCCCCGGTTCGAATCCGGGCGGACCCATATTTTTAAAGTTCAATTAGTTCAATTCCTATATCTCTTAGTCTCAGAAATTTCAAAACCTATTTATAGTTTAAACAAGTAATTTTAAAAATTCTCTAGAAATTTTCGGTCATTCCAAAACTAAAACCCAAATATGAATTCTAGAAGGCTTTAGAGCTCTCTAATGAATTTTTTAATTCTGTGGAAGACTACATGAATGTTTGCCATCCCATCAATAATGAGGTTCTTAACCTTATCTTCCCATTACACAACTAACATATTTTCTTTATTTCGTAATTGGTAAAGAAAAGTTTAAATTCCGAAATGATATATTCTAAATTGGTGATCGAAATGTCTGAGGAGAAAATAATCGAGGTTTTGAAAAATGCGGGAAAGCCTCTGAGACCAAAGGAGATTGCAGATCTTGCTGGAATTGATAGCAAGGAGGTCTCAAAGATAATAAACAAGCTTAAAAAAGAAGGTAAAATAAAGAGCCCGAAAAGATGCTATTATTCTGTTTAATCCTAATTTTTTCGGGAAAACCTTGTTAAGCCCTTTTTCCAAATCTTTTTGTGTCATTAAAGGATGTTTTTCCGAGAATGCATGGAGCAACATCAATCTGGATTTCAGCCCTCATTCTCTCTCTTCCTTGGATGAATCTTTCTGAATTCATAGCATCCCTTCTCATAATACTTGCAGTTGGTAGCGGTCACAGGATCATATACAACAGAAAACCAGAAAGGATTGATTATTTGCTGCTTGCTATTGCAACATCTGCAATACTTTACACTGCCATTCAGAAAATGATAGTCCTAATATACTCGATCCCGTTCATCCTCTCAATACTATTCAGAAAAGATTTCAGGAAATACGTGCTTTTCTCATCCGTTTTAACCGCAATACCATCTGCCTACCTTCCATACACAAAATATCATCTGCTTTTTGTCTCCTTTGCGCTATCTTATGTTCTTGTGGCAGATTCGATAATATACAATGACAAAAGAACATCTCTACTAGCCTTTATCTTATACATACCCGTCTCGCTTTATGTAAACCCAATCTTTGCTCCTTTCTCTATACTTCTAGCAATTCCATTGGCATTAAAATTCAAAACAAAGACTCTAGGACTCTATCTTCTCACAACTCTTATACTCTTCTCAATCTCTGAAATTCTTGCAATCTACATCCACCCCTAACTTCGGAGTTTTCATGGTAGAAAACCGTAAATTTTGATTATGTGCTTTATCAAAACTCTTTCAGCTCTTTTCAGCAGTTCTTGGTTTATATTCTCTGAATGTGGACAGAAATCATCTATAACCGCTTTTTTGTTATCCACATGATATATCACAGGATAAAGCCTGCATCCAACCGGTCTGCTGTTGTAAATGGAACACATCCCTCTCTTTAGGAAGTAACAAGAGCCATTAACATTTTTTAAGACCCTTACTCCATCGATCTCCATACTGAAATCATCTCTTTTGTATCCAAGCTGTTCGATCTTTCTTATGTCCTCTTCGCTCAACTGCATCTTTGTATCCTTGCAGCATTCACAGCATCCATATTTGAGGCAATCAAGCCTTACCTCCATTCCAATCCCTTCAGAAATTCCTGCAAACTCATGCCAGCCTTTCTTGAGATCTTCTCAAGTATCTTGTATGTGTTTGTTGAATACTGGATTGCCTTCTTCTCCCTGTATGCAAGAGCTCTTGGAATGAACTTCGTTGCAAGCTCTCTCAGAAAGTATTTCCTGATAACATCTCCCCCTTCCCTGTAAATCTTAAGTTCGGGTGGAATTGAGAGGGCACTCTCGATGACATCAAAGCTCAAGTATGGAGTTACCAAGGAAACTTCATTTGTATAAGCTATCTTCGTATCTCTTATCGAGTTGTTGATTCCAATGTTTCTTATATCATTGAGAAGAGCTTGTTCTAGATTTTTTCCTATAATGTTCTCATACCTCTTGTAACCTCCAAAAAGCTCATCTGCTCCCTGTCCAAACACTATCTGGCTGAAACCAGCATTCTTTGCATGTCTCATTACCAGATAAATGGGAATGGCTATAGAGACTTGCAGCGGATTGGTTGTCTCAATCGCATTAATCACGTCTTTCAAAACCTCCTCAACAGTTTTTTGGTCGAAGTGAATGATCTCAACCTCTCTGTTAAGCAGTTTTGCAGACTCTTTTATCCTCTCAGCTTCTGCCTTTGATGCAGTAACACTAAAAAGAGGAACGTCATACAGGTAGGCTAAAAAAGAAGAATCCACACCTCCAGAGAAGCTTATGCATGCATTTTCAAGCTTTAATTTTTCAAGGCTCCTAACAATTCTCTCCTCAATTTCTTCTCTCTCAAAATCAAAAGGCTTGAACACATCCTCAATTGAGTATTTCTCCCTTCTTAGCATCTCACCATCATAGGAAACCTCAATGTATTCGCCAGGACCAACTTCAACGCAATCATCAACAAACTTCTTGAAAGAGGATATGCTCATCTTCCTGTTGAAGTATAGTGGCTTTGAACCCAGCACATCCTTAGCCATTATGATTCTGTCGGATTTAAATTTAACAGCATAAAAAAGCCCCCTGATCTTTTTAGGCATCTCTCTCTCTATCTTTATTTTCTCAACACCCTCATAGAAGGTCAGATTCTCTTTCTTGGTTGGGTATCTGGGTTCAACATTGATTCCTTTAACTTCTCCACCGTCTATGTTTGCTCTTGCAATTATTGACATTGCATAAAGCTATGAACTTCTCTTTTTTAAAAATTTGATGCTCATCAACATAAGATCAACTTGGAAGCTTGCTTTTCATTTTTAAGAATTGTAATTTTAACATTTTGCCAATACACCTTTTTAGAGTTTGTTTGCCAGGAGAAAAGACTTTCCAGTGGAAACGATGGGGATGTGTGCTATCACATCTATTATTTCGAAAGTTATTTATTACGGCAAATGGTGCTTTTCCCTGAAAATGAGGAGAGGATGAGCCATGGAAAGAAAAATCAGAGTTCTTATCGCCAAACCCGGGCTTGATGGGCATGATAGGGGGGCAAAGGTCATTGCAAGAGCTCTGAGAGATGCTGGGTTTGAGGTTATATACACTGGAATAAGACGAACTCCTGCGGAGATTGCTGAAACAGCCTTGCAGGAAGATGTCGATGTTCTTGGTATAAGCATTCTGAGCGGTGCACATCTTGAACTCATTCCTTTGGTCATTCAAGAATTGAAAGCAAGAGGTCTTGAGCCTGGAAGAGATCTTATTGTTGTTGTAGGTGGAATAATTCCAGAGGAGGACATACCAAAACTAAAGAAAATTGGGGTTGCCGAGGTGTTTTTGCCTGGCACTTCAATGTTCGAGATAGTTGAGTTCATAAAAAATAATGTTGGAGAAAAGGTGGTGGCATGATAAATAAAATCGATCATATTGGTATAGCGGTAAAAAATCTCGAATCCGCAATAGAGCTTTACAAGAAGCTAGGTTTTGAGATTGAGGATATTGAGGAGGTTCCTGAACAGAAAGTTAGGGTTGCGATAATTCCTGTTGGTGAAAGCAAGATTGAGCTTATTGAAGCGACTTCTGAAGAGAGCGTTATAGCAAAATTTGTTGAGAAAAGAGGAGAGGGCATTCACCACATAGCTGTGAATGTTGATAACATCTCTAGAGCCTTGCAGAATGCAAAGGAGAGTGGCTTGGCTCTTATAGATGAGGAACCGAAGAAGGGCGTTGGTGGTAAAAGAATTGCATTTGTTCATCCTAAAAGCACAAAAGGTGTTTTGCTTGAATTTGTGGAGGGATAAAATTGAGAAAAGAGCTTATTGAAGAACTTTACAGAAAGAGGGACAAGATAAAGCAGATGGGTGGGGAGGAGAGAATTAAAAGGCAGCATGATTCAGGAAAGTTAACTGCAAGGGAAAGAATTGATGTTTTGCTCGACCCCGGTAGTTTTGTAGAGATAAATCCATTTGTTGAAAAAAGAAATATTGATTTCGGGCTAGACAAAGTTGATCTTCCAGCAGATGGAGTTGTAACAGGCTATGGAACAATAGATGGAAGACCTGTGGCTGTATTTGCACAGGATTTTACAGTAATGGGAGGAAGTCTTGGAGAGATGCATGGATTCAAGATAGCCTATCTCCTTGACTTTGCAATGAAAGTAGGAATACCTGTTATTGGCTTAAATGACTCTGGAGGAGCTAGAATTCAGGAAGGAGTTGATGCACTGAAGGGTTATGGAGACATCTTTTACAGAAACACACTTGCAAGCGGAGTAATACCTCAGATTAGCGTTATTCTTGGTCCTTGTGCTGGAGGAGCTGTTTACAGTCCGGCAATAGGAGATTTTATAGTCATGACAAAAAACAGAGCCTGTTACATGTTCATAACTGGACCAAATGTCATAAAGGCTGTAACGGGAGAGGATGTAACCCACCAGGAGCTTGGCGGGTGGGAAGCCCATGCCATAAAAAGTGGAAATGCCCATCTCGTTGCAGATGATGATGAGTCAGCTCTCCTTCTAGTCAGAAAACTGATGAGCTATCTTCCCCTAAACAATCTCGAAGACCCTCCAACAATTGCCACTTCAGACAATCCAGCAAGAACAACCCATGAAATTTACGATATAATCCCAGAGGATCCAACAAAGCCCTATGATGTTA
>WAJY01000030.1 GCA_015523645.1 Geoglobus sp.
GGATATGGTTTGATGCCGGCTATGCGGATCGCGGCGGGCTCAGGGTTGAACGGGCGCAGCCGACAGCGGTGGTCAAGCCTGTCTTCCCACCTCTCAATGTGACCGTACATCATCGTTGCTGTTGTTGGAATCTTGAGGCTGTGTGCTATCATGATAACCTCTATCCACTCCTCTGTGTTTATTTTCTCCGGACATATGATCTTCCTAACTTCATCAACAAGTATTTCGGCAGCTGTTCCTGGCATGGAATCCAGTCCATGCTTTTTCATCTCTCTCAAAACATCTTCAACATCCATCCCCTCATTCCTTGATACATGATATATCTCCATGGGAGAGAATGCATGGATGTGTATCTTTTTTGACACATCTCTGACAGCCTTTAGTATCCTCAGATAATCCTCAAGGCTTGCCTCAGGAAACAAACCGCCCTGAATTGTGACCTCACTGCATCCATACTCAACAGCCTCCCTAACCTTCCCTTTGATCTCCTCCTCACTCAAAAAGAAGTTTTTTCTGCCCTTGAATGAGCAGAAAAGGCATGAATTTATGCATATGTCGGTGAAGTTTATGTTTCTGTTTACCACAAAGGTTACAACATCTCCCTTAACCTCCTCTCTGAGCCTGTTTGCAACTTCAAAGGCTCTGTAAGGGTTTTTGATTAATTCTTTCACATCGCTTTTCAGCATCTGTATCCCTCTTCATCTGAATATGCCTCAATCAGCCATGCAATCTCCATGCTGTACCAACCCTCTACAACGTATTTTGGATGGATTGGCAGTCTTTCTCTTAACACATACTCTCCCTTTAAACTCCTTTCGATTTTCTCCAGACTTGGCCATGGATGTTCTGGATTTATATAGTCGGGAGTTATCTCAGACAAACCTCCCAGATCATTTGCACCAGCATCTATCAGAACCTTTACGTCATCTACAAGATTTGGGGGAACTTGAACGGCAACATCAGGAGGAAGGATTTCTCTGGCATATCTGACACACTCGATCATTTCTTTCAGCTCCGGCTCTTTCCAGTTCTCCATTTTTGTGCCTTTTTTTGGTGAAAAATTCTGTATGATCACCTCTTGTATGTGTCCGTAGTTTTTTGCAACATCTGAAATGGTCTCAAGAGAGTAAAACCTGTCCTCCTTACTCTCCCCAATTCCAATCAGAATACCAGTGGTAAATGGAATCTCCAGTTTTCCAGCATTTTTGATAGCTCTAAGTCTTCTTTCTGGCTTCTTTCCAGGACTTTCAGAATGACATTCAAGTTCAACAACCTGTTCAAGCATCAATCCCATGCTTGCGTTCCATTTTTTCAGTTTTTTTAGCTCATTTTTCTTTAAAATGCCCGCATTTGTGTGAGGTAGGAGTCCATAGCTTAGGGCAAGCTTGTTCAATTCCACAACATAATCTACAAATGTTTTGAATCCCTTTTTCCTTAACCATTCCTTCACGCTTTTAAATTGATCAGCTCTCTCACCAAAGGTAAAGAGAGCCTCACTTGCTCTCTTTGCTCTCAGTAAGATAACCTCAACATCTTGAAAGTCCATTAAGTCCCATTCATCTCTTCTGAACCCGCAGTAATGGCATCTGTTTCTGCACATTCTTGTAACCGGAATGAACACATTCTTTGAGTAGGTGACGATCACAAGGAGAGTATGGCTGAGGTATGCTTAAAAAATGTGATGGTGCCTTAGCATTTCTTTAACATCTCTTGTTAAGTGATCAAAGACTGAGCCGGTTGCCCTTAACAGCTCAAGCTGCTCAACTACTTCCCTTCCATCTTTATTTCCGTATCCACTTGCAATAATGCTTGCCCCTATTGCAGAAATCTTTCCATCGCTGTCTAACACTACAGCATCGAATTCCTCCTTTACAGCCTTGTAAGCTCTTTTAGAAAACCTGCCTGAAAGATAGACCCTTTCTGTTTTAACAACTGCCTGAAGTGCATGAATGCCCTTCAAAACCCATTCTGAAAATATATCCTCATCAAACTCCAATCCCCTCTCCTCAAAGTAACTCTTCATGCCTCCCTTAAAAGTCATCTCCTTAGGTATCTCTCCAATGAGGTGGGCAAGTTCAAGATCAATTGCAGATAAGCTCAAATATCCCGGAAATCCAGAAGTCCCTCCGATTCCGTCAACTATCTTTCCGTTTTTAACGGCTATGAAGGCGTTGAATCCATATCCAAGCTCTGCTAGAATAAACGACTCCTCAACTCCGTAATTGTATAGCGCATATGCAACTGAGCAAACCTTGTCATATGTCCCCATGTCAATTCTGTTCATTTTTCTATGAGCTGGAACGGTTGGGAGGTGAATCACCGCAGGAATTGTAAAGATGTTCAGCTTTTCCATTCTTATGAGCTCAATAATCCTTCTCAAGCCTAGGCTTTGTTCTTTCTCCATGCTGAGTGTCATTTGAAAAAATTCTTTATCGTCAATCTCACCCATTCTTTTTGGAGGTAAGCCATATCCCGAAAGTCCTGCACCAACTTCAAATTCTATTGACCTTAGAAACTCAACAAAAGATTCTGGATCACCCTTTATTTCTGTGGTTAAAAATTCATAGTGTTTTTTGTCTTCAAGTATGTAAACTCCAAAGCTTTTTGATCCTGCATCAATGCCAATGCTCACCAAGGGCTACCACCGAGATGGCTTTTTATCTTGTCAGTTGTGCTCCTCATAATCCTTTCTACATGTAAAATTGCATACTCCCCCTCTTTTCTCACATCAACCACCTCAAACGTAACACCGGTTTTTCTGAGATGCTCTATAAAGAGGTTCAATACCTCAAAATCCCTGAATCTCAACCTGATTTTCTCCCTGACTTCCTTGCCCTCATATACATCTTTAATGCTTTCTCTCAGGCTTTTAAGAATGCTGAAGCCAAGCCTGAAGCACCTCTCCCTGAACTCTTTCTCATCCTCATTAAATTCAAAGCTCTGAAAGCCCTCCCTTATTATTCTTGAAAACATGAAGTCCTTCCCGTATTCGTTGAAGTACCTGAAAGCGTAGCTCAAATCACCCGCATTTGCCTCTGATGTTGTGTATTTCAGAGGATCTATTTTCATAGCCGGATCCTTGATTACAACCCCCTCCCTCCCCTCCTTGCCCAACCTCTTCACGATTTCAACTATGATCTCATGTGCCCTTCTTACATCTGCTATCTCAAGAATCGGTGCAGCCTTCAGTCCATATTCCTCGCACAAACTCATCTTCTCTCTGATCGGTAGTGGAGCATTTGTTCTCATTTCCCTTATGTCAAAAACAAAAAATTCCAGTTCTGATATTCCATAAACTTTTTTAGGGACAAATGGGGATTCCTCTCCAACAGCCTCACAGCACAGAACAAGATCCGGATTGTCTTTGAAAAAATCCAATCCTACCTTCTCCCTACACCTCTCCGTTGTGTACGGGCATATGTATCCTCTTCTGGTCATTGCATAGAGATTCTTTCCAAATCTTGCAATTCTAACATTGTAACCGTTCATCTTCTCCTCAACTGCAACTTCTTTCTCAAAATGCTGTTTAAGGGTTGGATAGAGTGTTAGAGCTCTCCTTATTTTTGGAAAACCTCTCACAACCCTAACTCCCTTGACTGTTTTTGCAATAACAGTCCCCTCTTCTATTTCTCCAAATTTCTTATCGAACCTCAAAACCTCTATCAAATCAGAAAAAAAGGAATGGGGTATGAATGCATCCCTTAAGATGTTCTTCTCTTCAAGTCTCTTCTCTGCATGTCTTGAAAGACCAAGGGCATCTGAAACAAACATGACATTACTTCATGCTTGATAAAAACTTCATGAGGTCTCTCTCTGTTATAATTCCTTCCAGAGTATCCTTCACAACCAAAGCCGAGGCTTGATTCTTGTCTATCATCTTTCTCACAACATCAAATATGCTGTCTTCAGGTCTGACAACAAGCGGTTCCCTGTATTTCAGGATCTTCTCGTTGTTGAGTATTGTTGTTATTGGTTGCGTGAGCACATCTTCTGCATTTCCCGTTATCATCTTCTTGAAAGCCTCACCTGAAAAGTAGTGAACGAGAGATGAGGATGTGAGAAGTCCGAGGAGAATGTCATCCTTAACAACGGGCAATCTTCTGAACTTTTTTCCAACCATAAGCTTTATGCAATCCTCTATGCTCATCTCAGGATCGGCTGTAATGACACCTGTGGTCATGAAGTCCTTAACCCTTCCATCGTATCTCGCGTTCTGAGCGAGAAATATCATAATGTCTCTTTCCGTTATAATACCGACAACAACATCTTCATCATCAACAATTGGAGCACCACCAACCTTGTTCTTTAGCATGAGCTCAACAGCATCCTCCCATGAGCTTGTCTGATCAACTGTAAAAACCCTTTTCTCCATTATCTCCCTAACTTCCTCGTTGATTGCAGCAATCAGATTTCCATGATACTTCTCCCTTACAAGCCTGTGCTTCTCCCCCCCTCCTAAAAAGTTGAGTATGTCCATGCTTGTAACAATTCCTTCAAGTCTTTTCGTTCCAGCATCTGCTACAGGAACCCTTCTGAAGCTGTATTTTACCATTGTTTTCATCGAAGTCATTATGGTTGATGTGGGTGGAATTGTGATGACGTTTCTTGAAGCGAGATCCATGACAGTGCCAAATCTCTCATTTTTTCTAATACTTGGCATTAAAATCACCCTCAGATTGTCTCAAAACAGTCCTCACATACCTTGAGTCCGTCAGCATCAAAAAGCTCTGCAATCTTCCCGCACTTCTCGCACTTACCAGTTTCTACCTCTTCAACAACGTAGTTCTCCTCCCTGATAAGACCCATGTACTCTCCAAGGTCTATTGAAAATGAAAGCAGGTCTGTATCTGTTACTATTCCCACAAGACTGTCTCCTTTTACCACAGGCAACCTTCTTATCCCCTTTTTTAGCATGATTCTTCCTGCCTGCTTTGCGCTGGTTTCAGGTGTTACTGTTACAACAGGGTAGTTCATGATCTCCTCAACGCAAACTTCAGATGGTATTTTGTCTCTTGCAACAACCTTCAGGATTATGTCTCTCTCGGTCACAATCCCTATTGGCTTTGAATCCTCCACAACAACAACGCTTCCAACTCCACACTCAATCATTTTTCTCGACACGTTCAGCACACTCTCGTCTTTTGAGACCGTACAAACCTCCCTAGTCATAATTTCCTTAACTGGAATGTCTGCAGTCACTTTTGATCACCAGTAATAACCCATATTCTGGTTTGGTTTTAAAGTTTTTTCCAAAGCCTTTTGGGGAATAAAAGTTTTCAAATCCTTTTTTCTATTGAATGTGATTAATTTTTAACCAAAAATAATGATCTTTATCCCGTAGGTTGCCAAGGTTACTGTTATGCCTGCCACAATTATGCCTAGAAGTATGAAAAGGAGCGATTTGAGTCTGTCGAGACCAAGAATAAAGGCTATCAAGCTTCCAGTCCAAGCTCCTGTGACAGGAAATGGAATGGCAACAAAAAATGTCAGTCCAAAATAACCATACCTCTCAACTCTCTCTCTTCGTGCATACGCAAGATTTAACGCATGTCTGTAAATTTTTCCAATTACAGGCGATCTCTCTATCAGCCTTTCTAGCTTTCCCAGAGTAAACAGTATTGCAGGAACGGGAATGAAGTTTCCGATGGTAGCTGTGATGAATGCACTTAATGGATCAAAGCCCAGAGCAAATGCAAGGGGTATCGCCCCCCTCAGCTCGCTAATTGGTAGCATTGAGACAATTAAAACCTCAAGCCATCCCAACCTCAATCCCCCTTATCAGTTTTACCATGAGTTTGTTGTAAACAGCTTCAAATCCGAATTCGAGCCCCTTTTTGACAAATGCCCCGTTTATAAACTCTATCTCTGTTCTTCTTCCTTTTTCAATGTCTTGGAGCATCGATGATCTGTTTTTTGCGGTTTTTATTGCAACGGCTCTAGCCTCTCTTGCAACTTGGTATCTGTATCCCAGAAAATTCATAACTTTTTCACACTCCTCGGCTATTCTCTCTGCTACATACCATATCTCAGGGATGCTAACAATTTTCCCGTTTTCCACTCTGCATAGAGCTGTGAGTGGGTTTATTACAGCATTTATGCTGGCTTTCTCCCATATCTTTCTTCTTATATCCCCCACTTTTTCAACATTAATCTTAGCCGTTTTCATCAGATCATAAAATTCCCCTGCAGACTCGCCTTTGTAGTCTCCAACGTATGTAATCCCTTTTCCTGCATAGACAACATAGCCAAAATCTCTCAGGTTTGCTCCATATGTTGTGACTCCTCCAACAACACTGTCAAATGCAAGTGAAAGGAGTTCCTCATTTCCTACACCATTTTGCAAACTGCATATTGATTTAAACCTGATTCTCCTCAAATCCTCTATTGCATTCCTCGTATCATAGGCTTTTACAGTCAGAAATACAAGGTCAGAATCTACCGGCTTGCTTGCAACATCAACCCTGATTTCATCCTCTACCAGTCCTGAAATTTTCAGCCCTCTCTCTTTTAATGCCATATACTGCCTCCCTCTTGCCACAAAAGTTACATCAAAACCCGCTGTCAAAAGTAGGTATCCATAGAGACTCCCAAGAGCTCCAGCACCCATTATCAAAATTCTCATCTCAGAAGAACTCATCAATCTTTATCTGCCTTTTGAGCTCGCTTTCAAAGAGCGATGTGGTCTCAACCTCTATAAGTTTCAACCTTTGCTTTGTGTACTGGCTAACTTTGTATGTCTCAGCAAGCTCTTTTGAAAGACTTAGGTACTTTGTTATCGATCCCTCATGAACGGTAAGTGTTAGTGCACCACCACACCTTCTGCATTTTCCTGTCAATGGAATTCTTCTGTATTTCTCATTGCAGTTCACACATCTAAACTCCTGCCTCGAGAATGCTCTCAGGTTTCCGATAATGTCTGGAAGGAAGTGGGAGGTTATTACTCTTTCAGCCACATCATGCTCATCCACAGCCTTAATCTTTCTTGCAAGCCCCATTTGATGTTTGACCTTGTCCTGCATGGTTTTTAATGTCTTGTAGGCACTACTCTTAACACCCAGTGATATGCTTAAGGTGTTGTGCGTATATTTTAAGCCAAAGTATCTTCTCTCACTTCCCAGCCTGTCCTCGACTCTCTCTATAATACCCACGAACTCTTTTGGATGGGCAAGTCTAAGCGTTCCTTGATAAAACTCAAGGGGATAACTCTCGCAGACATCCATGTTGTAAACTTCGCTATCAACCTCATTTGGATCAAGAATTACGGTGAGGACGAGAGGAGCATCCATCTGTCCCCCTCTTTTGTCAGGCAAAAACTCCCTAGAAAAGTTTAGAAGTCCATCCATTAGAAGCATTACGCAGTCCTCATCTCCATCACAATTCCTTCTTTTCGCTGCATGAAAGTAGGGATGGGCATAACCCGCATTCACATCAGCAAATCCGATTATTCTCCCCAAAACTCCTGCAGAGGTGTGCGGGGCTAAGCCAATCACCAAATGACCAACCAGATCATCCAGGGAATTGGCTTTGTAAAACGGCTCCAATCCGTAGAATTTAGTCAGAAGGTCATCGATGAACTTGCTAACCCTCAATAGGTACTCTCCCGCAGATTTTGAGAGTATTATGTCTTGGGGTTTTAATTCTATTATCTGCTCCTCATCCTTCAGCTCATTTCCAAGGTGATCAAATCTGTATCCCAGCTCTTTCAGTTTTTCTACGCTAACTCCTATCTCTGAGGGCTTGAAATGGGTGAGAGGTATGTCGGTCATGTCATATCTCGCAGTACCATCCTTGAAGACATAAACACTATTTTTAGCTCTCAAAATACCCTTTTCAATTCTTTCTGCAAATTTTTTCCTTGATGTAAGACCCTTTACGCCCTTAATCACACCATTGAAGTCCCTTTCATTTAGCTTCTCCAATGCTTTCTGATAAAGCTCCCTGACATTGACAGACCACCTTTTATACGGAGTTGTCTGTTCGCCACACCTCTCACACCTCTCTCCGGTTCTTATGCCACACCTCTGGCATATGTAGACTTGGTCTGTAAGACTTCCGCATTCACACCTCAGATAAAAGCTCTCCCTGCCACATTTTTTGCAACTCCTTAGAGTTAGCTCAACGTCCACCTCTCCTTTTACCGAGTTATATGCTTTTGTGTATTCTACAGCCTTTTTCAAGTCCCTTGTTTTTCCGCCTGCCTCACCTACGGGAAACAGAAGATGTGGTGCAGGAGACATCATTCTTTCCTTTGACTTTTCAGGTCTGCCCATTCTCGCTCCGATTCTTGTTGGGGCTTTCTCCCTCACATCAAGACCAGAAACCTTTCTGACAAAGTCCAAAGCATCTTTGGCATCTCTCGCATCTCTAACAACCCTAAGCCTCTCATCAAGACCCAAGCATCTCACCAAAACTCTCCATCTTTCAATGACAACAAAGCCATCTCTTACCTTGTGTTCGATTAAAAGACTCTCTAGTATCTCCTTTACCTTCGAGTTCATTTTAAGTACCAAGGCACTCTTTCCATACCTCCCCTCTACCTTTCCATTCTCCCTTATGTAGTCCCTTAAAAATTCAACTTCATTGATCTCAAGATCGTGCCACAAATAAGTGTGGTCTGGGTGAAGAGGAATGTTGTACTCATCGCAGAGCTTTAACGCAACACTCTCCTCAATTTTTCTGTAATCTCCGTTTGGAATCTTCTCATTCACCTCCTGAATCCACCACTCATAGCAAAAACTTGCTGGAAGTAAGGGATGGTTGTTCTCAAGAAAATCGCCGAAGTTTATTAGTATCTCTCCCAAGTCTATTATCTTATCAACAGCATCCTTGATTCTCAAAGCCTCTTCAAAGCTGTCAACTCTCAGCACATCCCCATTCTTCAGCCTGACTGTAGGTCCTTCTATCTCTGTAACAGGAACAACACTTCCAGCCTTTCCGGGGCGTTCCAATTTAAGCTGTGTGCCAATTGCGATAAATTCACCTGCAATTACCATTGTTGCAGGATTTATCCCAACTGTTGCAAGTCCAGAGTTTCTGGCTCTTCCGTATCTCAGCCTGAATCCACCTTTCCTTGATGGATGACAGAAAACTGGTCTTCCAGCAACAATGTCTGATAGATACTTGTCTTTTGGTTTCAAGGCATCTTCTTTTCCCCTTTCCCCGTTCTCGTCCTCCTTGGCTATTAGCATTTCAAGCCAGTCCCAACCTTCCATGCCAACTTTGTCTATAATTTTTTTAAGTTTTGGAGCCTTAAGAGCTATCCCCTCGGCAATAACAAGAGCCATTCCACCCCTAACCCTGTTTGTCTCTACTCTTGGCAAATTTCTGTAGCCAGACACCTCTGCATCCTCGGTAGGCTCACCATCAATGCAAACCGGGCAGTTCTCAACTATAAGCCTGATCTCTTGATCAGAGGGCACGTATTGGAGATTTGCAACTTTTTTATACAAGGGTATTTCCTCGCAGTATCTTAAAATTTCCTCCTCAGTTGCATTGTATTTTCCAATTCCAAGCATCCTTCTCACATAATCAGCAATAAGAACCGAAACAACTTGAGCTGTCCCACCGGCACTTCTTATCGGTCCGGAGTAGTATATCTTTATGAAATTACTCCCATCGGGATTTTTGTATATTCTTACTCTCGCTATCCCTTCAATTGGCGCAGCAACAACCCCCTCTGTCTGAATTGCAACAGCACTTCTTATTGCCATTTCAATTGTCTTCTCCCTGTCAAAATCTCCAAACTCACCCCTTACGATATCCTTGGCAATTTCAAAACACATCTCAATTCTAGAGAATCCCCTTTCCTCATACTCTAGAATTTTCTTTGCAATTCCATCTATTCCCAAAAGCTTTTCCACCCTCTCTGCCATGTTTCTTGCGATGGGTATCTCAACAAAGGGCTTGGGATCTAATCCAAGGCTTCTAGCTTTCTCTGCAATCTCATAGTGTCTCTCAACCTCTTTAAGAAGAAAATCATGGTAATCCCTCAATTCCTGCTGAAATTTAAATTCTCCTTCATCTCTCTCATCTTCATCAAAAATCGGGAAGTATCTGTCTAATGTGACATGCATCCTTTACCTATACTGCCAAGCTTTAATTTAATTCTTTTGATAGCATGAAGCATGAAAATCGAGATGAAAAGGTATGAAAAATTGCAAAAAAGGTTAAAAGTTAACCTGAATATAGAAGATCATGGAACCAGAGAGGAAGGTTGCTGAGCTCATAGCGAAATCGGAAAATGGCTTTGTGGCTTTAACAGGAGCCGGAATATCGGCAGAAAGCGGAATTCCAACTTTCAGGGGTGAGAATGGTCTGTGGAAGAAATACAAACCTGAAGAGCTTGCAACCTTTCAGGCATTCGTCAGCAACCCAAGACTTGTCTGGGAGTGGTATTCATGGAGGCTTGAAAGGGTTCTCAAAGCAACCCCGAATAAGGCTCATAAGGTTATTGCTGAGCTTGAAAGAAGAGGATATGTTAAGGCTGTAATAACCCAGAACGTTGACGATCTTCATGAGAGGGCAGGAAGCAGAAATGTTGTTCATCTTCATGGAAGAATAGATGAAGCCAGATGTTTGGGCTGTGGAAAGATTGAAAGGCTTTCAGAACCACCAAGTAATCTACCACCAAAGTGTGGCTGTGGGGAGATTATGAGACCAAACGTTGTGTGGTTTGGCGAACCTCTGAGACAGGAGGACATGGATTATGCCGTAAGGCTCTGCATGAGGCATGATGTTCTTGTGATTGGGACATCATCTGTTGTTTATCCTGCAGCCTCCCTGCCTTACTATTCAAAGGAGATGGGAAAGATTGTAGTTGAGATAAATCCGGAATCAACACCACTAAGTCCTATAGCCGACATAACGATAAGGAAGAAGGCTGGTTTGGCTTTTGAAAGGATAGCCACTATTTTAAAAGAGGAAGGCTTCCTGTGATTTTGTCAATTTTCTCCGATTTCTCTGGTCCTATCACTAAAGCTGTTATTGTTCCAGGGGGCACCTCTGTTAATCCTGCATCTTTGACATATGCTGTTGCAAGTCCTGCCTGCTTAGCCTTTTCATAGATCATCATGAGCTCCTTGATATCCTTCACCTTCAGAACAACCTTCTTCTGCCCCTCCCTCCTCCACTTCTCTCTTAAACCTTTTTCAGAAATCTCATATCCCATAATGGAAGCGTGGGCAACCTGAACAGCAAGCTTCCCTCTAGAGAGTTTCAAATCATCTCTAACAACAATTACCTGTTTGTACTCACTCCTTTCCAAATCCATATTTCTCAAGCTCTTCAATGCTTATCGGTTTTGACTTTTCGGCAATCCATTTCTCTCCAATCCTTTTCCCCTCCACCTCGTCAAAATCTGAAATTGTAATCTTTTCACCATCATCTTTTATGGAGGAGAGGGGTATTCCAAAGAAGTCTCCGGCTCTTTTGACAATAAGGTATCCATCAAAGACATCTATGCTCTCTCCGATCTCCTCTCCGTTCTTGAAAACGAATTTGCATATCAAATCCATGAATGGAGTTAACGCTTTAAAAATAAATTATTTGCGGGTTTTGCCTAGATTTTTATAAGAAATCTCAAAAAATTTAAGAAGGATTGAGAGGAGGGATTATTGTGAGGAAGTGGGTTAAGGTGTGTCCGGTATGCAAGAGCATAAACGTCTCTCCAGATCTTTCCATACCGGCAGCAGTTGCATACGGAGCTCTCTACAATTATAGATGTAATGAGTGCGGTTACGTAGGATTGGTGTTTCCTGAGGTGTTATCTGAAGATTTGGATGATCTGAAGGATGAAGAAGGGGCTGAGAATGCATACCCTCTTCTTAGTGTCAGTTTTGGGAGAGGTTACTTTGAATTTTTGAGGTATCTGGCTTTCCTCGGTTTGTTTACTGCCATGCTCCTTTATTTCACTCTAAATAATCCAATAAGTATGATAGCCATTCTTCTCTTTCTTTACCTAATCACTTTCTTTTTTGGAAGAGAGTACCTTGAAAAACACAGACTGATAAGGTTTGGGATGTTTGTTGCGATAATTCTTTACACCATAGCATATAGAATTGTTTAGTGATGGAACACTTTTATTAATTGACAGCATCCCTCAAGCTATGGAAATAATAATCCCGTTTAAGCCATCAAATCCAAAAACAAGACTTTCACATGTATTGAGCAGGGATGAGAGAGAAGAACTTGCATTCAGATTGCTCCTTGATGTCCTTGACTCGTGTCAGGAGGGAAAGGTAATCTCCAGCAGGGAGGATAGGAGATTAATTGGAATCAGACATGAGGTTGACAAAAGAGATCTGGATGTGGTTGTGACATCAAGGATAAAGAGACAGGATGTTGCAGTTATCATGTCGGATCTCCCCCTTATTGATGAGAAGATAGTTGAGAACTTTCTCTCCTCTGATGGAGATGTGGTAATATCTCCTGGAAGGAAAGGTGGCACAAACATGCTTCTTTCAAGGAGCAGAAGATTCTATACGTCCTATCACTATGGAAGCTTTAGAAAGCACATTCAGATCTGCCAGAATTTGGGGCTGAGGTTTTGCATATTTGATTCCTTCTTTGCAAGCGTTGACATCGACGATGACCAAGATCTACTTGAACTTATGATTCATGGTAAGGGGAAGCAAAGTTATGAGTATCTTGAAAGCATAGGATTTTACGTGGATTTTTCAGAGAAGGAGCCGAGGCTTAAAAGGGCTATGAAGTAACACTCGGTTCATGAAATCTCTCCAAGAATATTAGTCGGACAGTTTTAATGGGACTGAAAAACTGATGGAAGAAAACTGGGATTTTGGCTTTGCTGTAAACATAGAAAGAGCGAGCCAATTTTAATGATGGAATTGTAATAAAAACCATTTTAAGTTAAAGTTTCTGGCTGTCTAGAATATCATGCTGTCAAGCAAATCCTTCTCGATTCCCAGCTTTATCTCTCTTGCAATTCTCTTTCCCATGTACATGTTCTCATCAAAAAGTATGTAGGAGTAGGGAGATGCAGGAATTCCAACCGTAGAACCGGCTACAATTCTTGCCGAAATCTCAAAGTAATAGATCTCTCCATTTTCATCTATTATGCTCTCTAAACAGAACGGTCCAACCATCCCAGGCTCTGCAATCCTTCTTGAATAATCATAGACCCTTTTAGCATCGCTAATCACTCTGGGAAGAAGACTCTCCCTCACAACAAGGGGTATGTTGCCTATAACTGTGTAGGTTGGCGTTAATATGGAACCAAGCTGATCCTCGGCTGGAATTCTCCCCATTCCGTCAACATTTGACTCATACCTTCTATCAATAGCTATCAGCTCTACTCTATCAAAGATCGGGGAGTAGAAGAATGAAAAGTAAACAGAGACACCGAGAATGTACTGCTGTATGTAAGCTCTCTCCACATCCTCCTCGCTTATGATTCCCATTTTAACAAGCTCTTCCGCTTTTCTGTAAAAATCTTGTGGGTTTTTTGCTATGAAATATCCCTTCCCTCCTCTCGCTCCGGGATACTTGACTATAACCAAGCCATCTATCTCCTGTGGTTTGGCATAAGTTTTTGGAATTTTCAATCCCGATCTTTCAAGCCACTCTCTCTGCCTCTCCCTTATGGTCTCCCACTCCATCAATACCCTATTTCCAAATATTGGGACTTTCAGATTGTACAGCGTTCCAATGTATGCATTGAAACTTCCATGGGGTATCATGATGCTGTTCATTTCTCTAAGCTTTCTCTGAATTCTGTCATCAAGCAAATCTCTGAATTCCTCAACTTTAACAATGTGGTCTGCAACTCCAAAGTCCTTGTAGATAAAGCTCTCTTTCTCTCTGCATACGCATACAGTCTCAAATCCCTCTTCTTTAGCTCCTTTCAGGATGTTCAATGCAGAGTGACTGCCAATTGTGGCTATTTTGATTTTATCGTAATCGTAATCCTCAAGAATTTGGAGAACCTTGTCTCTCATGGTCCCTGATTTTTGAGGTAAATTAAAAAACTTTTCACGGTCTGTTGAGTGGCTTTAAAAATTTGAAGTGCAAGTCTTGACTTTGAAATCTCTGATTTGATCGATTTTAAATCCTGAGATTGCAATCCTCAATCAAATCCCAGTAAAGCATTAAAGATTGAGATTAAATGGCTATTCAATGAGCTTTACAGGAAAATTGCTTGAGATAGATCTTTCAGAGCAGTGTTATCAAGTCTACGATATAGAGGTTGAAAAGTATGAGGAGCATTTGGGAACAATCGGGATCGCATACGAGATAGCTGATCAGCTTGCAGGGAACTTTCATCCATTAGATGAGAACAACTTCATAATTTTCTCTGCCGGAATTCTCACAAATACTCCAGTTCCTGGTGCTTCAAAGGTTGTTGCAATAACTAAAAACCCCTTGAACAGAACGTATGGTCCATCGGTTGGTGGAGGGGCATTTGCGAGAGATATGAAGAGAGCAGGTTTTGACATAATTGTTGTTAAAGGCAAAGCTCAATCTCCGGTCTGGATTGATATTTACAACGGAGGTGTTGAGATAAAAAAGCAAGATTCTGGGGAAGGGATGCGGTTGAAAGTTATGAAATTTTGAGGGAAAGTGGGAGAAGTGTCTTGACAATCGGACAGGCTGGAGAGAACCTTGTGAAGTATGCAATTTCTCTGATTGATGGCTTCCACCACCTTGGAAAGGCAGGACTGGGTGCTGTGATGGGTTCAAAGAATCTCAAGGCTATAAGGATAGGGGGTAGCAGAAAATCTGAAATAGATGATCCAAATGAGTTCAGAAAGGCTGTTTCCGAGTTCAGAAGACGAATAATCAATGACAAATTGACAAAGCTGTATTCTGAAATGGGTATAATGGCGGTATGGGATCTCTGGGCAAGGCAGGGGTATTTGTCATGGAGAATGAAGAGCGTTGCTGTGGGTGAGGAGAGGGTGAAGGAGTTCGGGGTTGAGAAGTATCTGAGAGAGATAAAGGTAAAAAGCATAGGCTGTCATGGTTGTCCATCTCCATGCAAGGCAATTTTAAAGGCAAGAATAAATGGCAGGGAAATAAAATCTGCAGCATCTCTATACCTGGGTGTTGCATACGAATTTGGTGTTAAGTGCGGTGTTGAGAATGCGGAAAAAGCTGTTCTTTGTCATGATTTTGCAAACAGATATGGAATAGACGCCTTCCTTTTTTCAGAACTCTTTGACATTCTTGCAACCCTAAAAGAGAGAGGAGAAGCTGAAGTTGATGTTAGAAGGAGTGCTGATTGTGTAATCGAGATGATGAGAAAAACGGTTTATAAGGAAGGTTTGGGGAAGATGCTTGCAGAGGGAATAGATGGATTAAAGGATAGGTTTGAGTTTGAGGATTACTTCATCAAGAAGATTGAACCCATTTTTGACCCGAGAGTGTCTTCTGGGAGCGAATCCTTCGGATTGCTTACAAATCTAAGGGGTTCTCAGGAAGGACCAATAAGCATCACAGTTCTTCCAGGAAAAAGCAAGGAAAGTCTAGTCAGATACATGAAGAGAATAGGGGCAAGCGAAAGGCTGATTGAGGAAACATTCAAAAATGGAATGAATCCCGCTCTCTACACCCTTGCGGTTGAAAACTGGCTTTACACCTTGAACGGGATGGGATTGTGCAGGAGAGAAAGCATTGCCAGAAATCTCGATGTTGATTTGCTTTCAAAAATCTTTTTCTCAGCTACAGGAATTGAGGCAGATGGTGATGAGCTTGTTGAGGCAGGAGGACAGACTTTCACAATTGCAAGAAAGCTGAACTGCAGGGAAGGCTATTCATGGAAAGACGATTTACCACCAAGAAAATTTTTTGAACCTCTGTCAACATGGGATGGGGAGAAGGTATGGAGGGATTATCTAACAGGGAAGAAATATTCCTATGAGGATGTCAAGGAAATGCTCAGACAATATTATAAATTCAGAGGGTGGAGTGAAAATGGATGTCCTTGATCTCTGCTGTAATTAAATTTTTAAAACCTCCAGTAGAGTAGTATTGTTCGTTTTGATTGAGGTGGAGGTATGGAGTATTCGGCAGAACACATTGAGGTTTTGAGCGATCTTGAAGCGGTAAGAAAAAGACCGGGAATGTATGTTGGTGGTATAGGCATTAAAGGTCTTCATCATTTACTTTGGGAGGTTGTGGACAATGCCATTGATGAGGCATTGGCAGGCTTTTGCAATAAAATCAGGGTAATTCTGCATGAAGACGGGAGTGCAAGTGTTGAGGATAATGGAAGGGGCATTCCCACGGAAACTCATGAGCTTGGCAAGTCAGCTTTGGAGATAGTAATGACAAAGCTTCATGCAGGTGGAAAATTCAGCAAAAAAGCATACAAGGTATCTGGTGGGTTGCATGGGGTTGGTGTGTCAGTTGTTAATGCCCTTTCAGAGTGGCTTGAGGTTTATGTTAGGAGGGATGGAAAAATCTACTATCAGAGGTATGAGAGAGGAGTGCCAGTCTCAGATGTGAAAATCTTGGGCGAGTCTGAAAGCTCTGGCACGATTGTAAGATTCAAGCCAGATGAAGAGATTTTTGAAACTACAGAATTTAGATATGATATTGTTGCCCATAGATTGAGAGAGCTTGCTTATTTAACAAAGGGAGTTACAATAGAACTTATAGATGAGAGAAAGAAAAAGAGAGAAGAGTTTCACTCAAAGAACGGGATAATGGATTACATCAAAGTTCTTAACAAGGGGAAGACAAAGCTTCACGACCCCTTTTATGTTCATGAGAAGGCTAATGGCATTGAGGTAGAGGTGGCTATGCAGTTCACGGACACAGAGCACGAAATAGTTTTGGGCTATGCCAACAACATTCATAACTATGAAGGGGGAACGCATGTTGTTGGGTTCAGATCTGGATTAACAAGGGCATTGAATGAGTATGGCAGAAAGCATGTAAAAAAATATGTCCCTTTAACAGGTTTGGATGTAAGGGAAGGACTCACAGCAATAATCTCGGTTAAGGTGCCCGAGCCCCAGTTTGAAGGACAAACGAAGACAAAATTGAGCAACAGCGAAGTTAAAAATGCAGTTGAAAGTGTGACATACAGAGGTATACTGGAGTGGCTGGAGGAAAATCCCGATTTTGCATCAAAGATAATCGAGAAGTGTCAGACAACAAGAAAGGCAAGGGAGGCTGCCAAAAGAGCGAGAGAACTTGTGAAGAGGAAAAGCGAGGTAGCAACACTCCCCGGAAAACTTGCAGATTGCTCTTCGAAGAATCCTGAGGAAAGGGAGCTTTTCATAGTTGAGGGGGAATCTGCGGGAGGTTCTGCAAAACAGGCAAGAGATAGGAGGTTTCAGGCAATTCTTCCAATCAGGGGAAAGATAATAAATGTAGAGAAGGCTGGAATCGTTAAGGTTTTGAGAAATGAGGAGGTTAAGGCTATAATATCTGCTGTGGGTGCTGGAATGGGTAAAGATTTTGACATAAGCAAAATAAGGTATGGTAAAATTATAATAATGACAGATGCAGATGTTGATGGAGCACACATCAGAACACTCCTTCTAACCTTCTTTTACAGATACATGAGACCAATAATAGAGTATGGTCACCTCTACATAGCCCAGCCACCCCTTTACAGGATAAAGAAGGGGAAGAAGACGTATTATGTTTATTCTGAGAAGGAACTTGAAGAACTTCTTAAAAGGATTGGTGATGCTGAGGTTCAGAGATATAAGGGTTTGGGGGAGATGAATCCACAGCAATTATGGGAGACTACAATGAATCCTGAGAGTAGGATACTTGCAAGGGTTAGCATAGAAGATGCGGTTATGGCAGAGGAGCTAATAACAATACTGATGGGGGAGGATGTTGAGAGCAGAAGAAACTTCATTATAGAGCATTCAAGTGAGGTTAGAAACCTGGATGTGTGAGCATGAGAATGAAGGCTAAGTGCCCCGCCTGCCTTTTAAACAGAATATATCAGGAATGCAGAATGATTACAGAGGATGAGAAGCTGATAAACGAAATTGTTGAAATTGCTCTTGAAGAGATTTTGAGGGAATTTAGGAAAAGAGAGGTAAATGCTGTTGCATCGACAAAGGTTCACAGAATTGTTTACAGTATGCTCGGGAATCGCGATCCCTATGCTGAGGTAAAGAGAAGAGCCAACCAGATATCCATGCAAGTCCTGCCAGCTGTGAAATCTTATGTAGTTAGGGATGATTCATTCAGAAATGCGGTTATAGCCAGCATAATCGGGAACAGCTTTGACTACGGAATTTTGGATCATCAAGTAAAGGAAACAGATTTTTTGGATTATTTTAAGCAGGAATTCAGAAAAGGGCTGGTGATAGATGATGTCGAGGAAATTAAGCATCTCTCAAGGGGCAGAGTTGTTTACATTGCAGACAATGCTGGAGAAATAATCTTTGACAGACTGCTTGTTGAGGAGATAAAAAAGGTTGGAGGCTTTGTTAGTTTTGTTGTGAGGGGTAAGCCGATTTTAAGTGATGCTACTTTGGAGGATGCAAGGTTTGCTGGAATTGACAAGGTGGCTGATGAAGTTCTCACAAACGGATATGGTGCAGTTGGAATAATTGAGGATGAGCTTCCTGAAACAACAATGGACAGAATGGAAAATGCTGATGTTATTATATCAAAGGGCATGGCTAATTATGAGTGCTTGTCTGAAAGCAAGTTTGGAAGAATTGCCTTTCTCCTTAAGGCGAAATGCGAACCGGTTGCGATGGACATAGGTGTTAATGTTGGCGATATGGTGGCGATGCTTAGATGGATCTGAGGGAGAGAACAATCAAAGAACTCTTTCAGACGCTGACCGGTTATGAAAGAAAAGATTGTGAGTATTACCCATGTCACTTTGAGGGACAGGACTGCTCTTTCTGCTTCTGTCCCTTCTATCCCTGCCTGATCTATGAGACAGGAGGAAGGCTGAAAGATGACAACATTTGGAGCTGTTCTGATTGCTTTTTTATTCATGAAAAAGAAAGGGCTGAGGAGATCAAGAACATCCTATCCTCATACCCCTTTCAGTTTCTTGCAGAAAGCGACTGGTTCTTCTTCAACGAAATCCTTCAGCTTTATCTTTTCGGTGAGATAAGGGGCAGGCGGATGGGAAAGTCGTACACAATCTATAAACCTGAAAATGAGTGCATTCTTGTTTTATTAAATGGATTTACAATAAAAGAGACTTTTAGAGGGAAATGCAGCGATCTAAAGGAAAAGGAAGGAATACTACTGCCTTCAAATTAAGCTATTCCTGTTTTCTCAAGTATGACCTCAAATTCTTCCTTGCTAGGATTCACATCTTCCAGAATTGTGTATCTTCTCCTTCTTATCTTCTTTGAAAACATGAGAGCCTCAATAACTTGTTCTTTGCTAACTCCAATCTCCTTGGCTGTTGTGGGAGCCTGAACCTTTTCAAGGGATTGCTTTATCGCCTCCCAGTTTCCAACACCGTAATGCTTTTGATGCAAGTATTCCATAATTATCGCTCCTATACCAACCTGCTCGCCATGCAAACCATCTCCAAAGCCCAAATAGTCCAGAGCGTGGCTGAACTTATGCTCAGCACCGCTTGCAGGTCTGCTTGAACCAACAAGACTTATTGAAACACCGCTCAGAATCAAACCCCTGACAAGCATTTCAAGGTGTTTTATGTTTGATATGTCTAGATTAGCAGTTGTGAGCATTAAATTTGCTGGCATCACCGCCATTGAAGCTGCAACCTCACTGTATTCCTCATTGACTTTCTCCTTCGCAAGCACCCAGTCCTTTACTGCAGTTATGTTTGAAATAAGATCCCCATAACCAGATCTGAGATATCTCACCGGACTTTTTCTCAGAATTGTCAGGTCTGCAAGAACAGCAGTTGGAGGATTGGTTGAAATGGATATAGGTCTGTTCTCCTCCTTGAAGCTTGCCACAGGAGAGGCTATTCC